>CAZBZH010000286.1:0-5964 GCA_964496265.1 uncultured Acidobacteriota bacterium
AGGCGCGACAGGAACCCGGGCCCGCCAGCAGCGGAAGCGGAAGCGGAAGCGGCAGCACGGGTAGCGCCGAGCAGCATGGCGACACCAACACCCCCACCGAACCCACGCCGGCCCAGCAGGCGATCCTTCAGGCAGGCCTGATGCTCGAGAAGTATCCCGAGAACCCCGCCGGCTACGTGGGCTTTGCCATGGCCAACGCCCGCCGTGCCCGGGAGACGGCGGACGGCATTCACTACCTGCGCGCCGACGCCGCCATCGACCGCGCGCTTCAGCTGCGGCCGGGAGACTTCAACGCGATGAAGGCCCGCACCTGGGTGCTGCTCGGCCGCCACGAGTTTGCCGCGGCCCTTGCCGAGGCTGAGGCGCTGCACGGCAAGGTCAAGGATGACCTGCAGGTCTACGGCTTCCTGGTCGACGCCCACGTAGAGCTGGGCAACTACGACGCCGCCGAGGAGGCGGCCCAGTGGATGCTGAACCTGCGTCCCGGAAACGTCGCCGGCCTGACCCGCGCCGCCTACCTGCGTGAGATTTACGGCGACCTCGAGGGCTCGATCGAGTTGATGCGCACCGCCTACAGCCGCACCGATCCCTCGGCGGTGGAGGACCGCGCCTGGATGCTGGTGCAGCTGGCCCATCTGCACGGGCTGCAGGCGCCTGGCGGGAACGCGCTGTCCGAAGAACTCCTCGACGAGGCGCTGCGTCTCTTCCCCGGCTATCACTACGCCCTGGCCGAGAAGGCCGAGTTGCGTCGCCGGCAGGGACGCTTCGACGCGGCGGTCGAGCTGCGCCGGCAGCACCTCGCCGCCGCGCCCCACCCGGAGAACTGGTTCTACCTGGGCGAGGCACTGGCCGCCGCCGGGCGGAGCGTCGAGGCCGAGGAGGCTTTCGCCCGTTTCGAGCGAGGCGCTCGCGGCGAGATGGACGGCAACGACAACGCCAACCGGGAGCTCGTCCGCTTCTACCTCGACCACGCCGATCGTGCCGAGGAAGCGCTGCGGATCGCCCGGGCCGAGGCGGGGCGCCGGGCCGACGTGCAGACCCGCGGCGTGCTGGCCTATGCGCTCTACCGCAACGGCGAACGGGAGCAGGCGGCGCAGCTGATCGATGCGGTGCTCGCGATCGGCACCCGGGACCCGCAACTCCAGGCCTGGTCTAGCCGTATCGCAGAGGGGTCATGACGATGAGATCGAACCTAGAGTCCGGCGCGGACCTCGTCCTGCATCGAATGGATCACCAGCAGCAGGCAACCCTCGCGGGTCGAGAGCGGTCCGTGCTCGGAGCCTCCGTCGTAGCGGGAGTAGTCGCCGCTCCCCATGCGCACACCACCGTCGATCAGGTCGCCGCGGATCACGTAGCACTCCTCGGTGCCCCCGTGGGTGTGGGTCGGGTAGACGGCGCCCGCCTCCATCTTGACCAGCACCGTCTCGCGGCGGGCCGCGGCGTCCACATGCAGGGTGCGCAGCGAAACGCCCGGAAAGTCGGTGGCCGCCCAGTCGGCATCGCCAGCCCGCTCAAGATGAGGCGCTACGGCAATCGGAGCCTCGGCGCGGGTCTCCCGGGTGTTGCGGATGATCACCGGGATCGGGATGCCGGCTTCCTCGGCGATCTCGGCGGACGCCGGCTCTTCGCTCAGCTCGGAGTCTGCGTTCACAGACTGCTCGGCGTCAAACCCGGAGTCCGCGTTCGCGGACTGGATGGAACGGAGATCCGAGTCTGCGTTCGCGGACTCTTGCGGAACAGGCTGCTCCTCCGGCTCGGCAACACGACCTACGGAGTCCGCAATTGCGGGCTGCGGCTCCAACGAACTTTCCACCGGCTCGCTGGCGTCCCAGCTAAGGTCGGTTTCTTCATCAATGCGTTGCATCAGCCGGTCACGCAGGACTGCGGGGGGCTGCTTGGGAGGTGCGGTCAATGAGATCTCGCGAAACAAAGCCTCGGCTTCATGGAGCTCGCGTAGCGCGGAAGGATCTTCTTCCAGCCGGCGCTCCCACTCGGCAGCTTCCTCGGCCGACAACAGACCCAGGGCAAACAGCGACATCTCGTCGCCGTGATCGTGGCGGTCGCTCATACCGTTCCTTCCTGTCCCTCGAGCAGCAGTCGCTTGAGGGTCGTCACGCCGCTGCGAATCCGGGTCTTGATCGTACCCAGCGGCTCCCCCAGCGCATCCGCGACCTCGCGATGGCTCAGGCCGCTGAAGTACGCCGCCTCGAGAGCGCGGCGCTGGTCGGCGGGCAGGGTCGCGAGAGCGCGACGGACCCGGCGGGCGCGCCACTCCTGGTCGGCGGTCAGTTCCGGGCCGGGGCCGGGGTCCGCGGCCTCCTGAACGTCTTCAAGGGGTTCCTGTCCCGCGGTCTGACGGCGGCGATCCCGCAGCGCATCCAGCGCCCGGGAGCGGGCGATCATCAACGCCCAGGCGGTGACGTTGCCCCGGTCGGAGCTGTGCTGGGCGGCGGTGCGCCAGATCTGGGTGAAGGTCTCGAGGGTCGCTTCCTCGGCCAGGGCGCGGTCACCGGTGATCTTGAAGACCAGGCCGTAGACCCGGGGGCTGAGCGCGTCGTAGAGCTGCCCGAAGGCATGCTGGTCCCCGCCGGCGGTCCGTTGCAGCAACGGGCGCAGTCCGTCGAAGGTCGACGCGTCGAAGGATTCCGGGCTCATGGTGAATACACCCACGTAAAGGACTACGGTCGAAATATACCCAGCGGATGGCTCTCAAACGCCTTTTTTTCCCTGTTGGGCGCCGTGAGTGGGTCCTGGCGGGGGTCCCGGCGGAGGTCCCGCCTCGGTTTGCGGCTCGCGGGCGCTTTCCTTGCCATCCTGGGCCTTTTCGCCGTGCCCGCCTGGGCGGAGGGGTCGACGACACCCTCCGGCCCCGCAACCGGCCAGGAGGATGCGTCGCCCGAAAACCCCGCGGACGCTCCCCGGGAGGCCGCGGAGAGCCGGTCGGAATCGACGAATAGCGAGGCTCCCCAGCTGCGCGAGACCGTCGTGGTCCGCTCGCGGATCGATGATCTGACCGGCATCGCCCGCTCGGCCGCCGAAGGTGCTACCGGCGCCGAGGAACTCGAAGCCCGGCCGCTGCTGCGCGCCGGGGAGCTGGTGGAAACCGTGCCCGGGCTGATCGCGACCCAGCACAGCGGCGGCGGCAAGGCCAACCAGTACTTCCTGCGCGGCTTCAACCTGGACCACGGCACCGACTTCCGCATCGCCGTCGACGGCATGCCGGTCAACCTGCCGAGCCACGGTCACGGCCAGGGCTACGCCGACCTCAACTTCATCATCCCCGAGCTGGTCGACACGGTTCGCTTCCGCAAGGGCGCCTACGACGCCTCGGTCGGCGACTTCGCCGCGGCCGGTTCGGCGGAGCTCGAGTACCGCTCGGAGCTGGAACAGGGACTGCTGCGCCTCGAAGGGGGCGAACTCGGTCACCGGCGGCTGCTGTTTGCCGAATCGCTGGAACTGGCCGGCGGCACGCTGCTGGCCGGAATGGAGACCGCCCGCTACGACGGCCCCTGGACCCGGCCCGAAGACAACCGCCGGCGTAACGGCGTGCTGCGCTTTCAGCGGGGTGACCGGCTACGCGGACTGACCTTGACCGCCATGGGCTACGACGGGTCGTGGAACTCGACCGACCAGGTTCCGCTGCGCGCGCTCGAGTCCGGGAGCCTCGGCCGCTTTGACGCCGTTGACCCGGATCTCGGCGGCGAATCCGATCGCTACAGCCTGTCGGCCCAGGTACGCTTCGGCGACGACCGCCGGATGCGTCGCGTGGAGGCTTTCGCCGTCAGCTACAGCCTCGATCTCACCTCCAACTTCACCTACAACCTCGACGACCCCTCCGACGACCTGCGGGTCGACGGCGATCAGTTCGTCCAGCTTGATCGGCGCACGATTCTCGGCGTGAGGTACCGGGAGCAACAGAGCCTGGGGCGCATCCGGCTGCGCTACGGGGCCGAGGCCACCAACCATCGCATCCGCAACGGCCTGTTCGACGCCCGCGGCGGCGTGGCCGGGGACGCGGTGCGCCGCGACCGCATTCGTCAGAGCATGCTCGGCGCTCACGTCGAGGCGGAGTTCCAGGCGGCGCCGAAACTGCGGCTGACCGGTGGGCTGCGCGGCGACCTCTACCTCTTCGACGTGGACGATCTGCTCGGCGGCAACGCGACCGGCACGGGAACGCCCGGCCTCGCCGGTAACTCGGGACGCACCGACGACGGCGTGCTCAGTCCCCAGTTCAGTCTCGCCGCCGGCCCCTGGAAACGCACCGAACTCTACGTCAACGCCGGGCTCGGCTTTCACAGCAACGACGCCCGGGGCACGGTCATTCGACTCGATCCCGCGGGCGAGGCGGCCGAGCGGGCGGAGCCGTTGGTCCAGGCCCGGACCGTCGACGTCGGGGTGCGCACCACGGTGATTCCCGGGTTGCAGAGCACCTTCTCCTGGTTCGGCATCGAGCTGGACTCGGAGCTGGTCTTCGTCGGCGACGGCGGAGGCACCGAGGCGGGGCCGGCCAGCCGGCGCAGCGGCGTGGAGTGGGCCAACGTCTACCGGCCGCTCCCCTGGTTGACCTTCGATCTGGACATGACCTACAGCCGGGCGCGTTTCCGCGGAGTCGACCCGGCGGAGGATCGGATCCCGGGAGCGGTGGAGACCACCGTCGCCGCGGGTGTCGCCGTCGAACGGGGCGCCTGGGCGGGAGCTCTGCGCTGGCGTTACCTGGGAAGCTACGCCCTGGTCGAGGATGACAGCCTCCGCGCCGACCCGGTCTCGCTGGTCAACGGGCGGGTCGCCTATCGCTTCGAGAACGGAGTGGCGCTGACCCTCGAGGGCTTCAACCTGCTGGACGCCGACGACTACGACATCCAGTACGCGTTCGCGTCGCGGCTTCCCGGCGAACCGGTCGGTGGGATCGAGGACCGGCATGTGCATGCGGTTGAACCGCGGTCGGTGCGCTTCTCAGTGGGGTGGAACTTCTAGCGCAGCCGACCGCGGTTCTCCCGATTCGGAGGAGAGGCTTGTCGGTGAGAAACTACTTGGCCAGCACTCCCGGCCAGTTGGCGTCGGCCTGGCGGATGAACTCCGCCCGGTCGGCCTGCCACTTCTTACGGATCTTCTTGGAGTAGTTCAGGTACAGCTTGCCGTCGACGATGTCCCAGGCCAGCGGATCGATCGGCGCGGTGGACCCCTTGGCCACGGCGAAGGCGCAATAGCCGCCGTACTGGGGCGCGTATTTCTCCGGGTCGCCGGCGAACAGATCACGGTTCTCGGCGTTGGCGAAGCGGAACTCGGCTCCCTGAAACTCGTGGGTGAACTCCTGGCGCCCCTTCATCGCCTTGCCCTCGGTGTGGTAGGCGACGACGTCGTATCCCTCGATCGCGACCCCCTTGCGGGTGGCGTTGATCGGGTCGGCGGCCAGAGCCGCGGGGGTCGCGAGCGCGGCGACCAGGCTCAGCAGAATCAGGTTCTTCAGCAGTCGGTGCATGGCTTGTTTCCTTCTCGGCCGGCTTCGTTGGCTCCGGCCCGGAGCATAAGGAACAGGGGAGGGGGGCGGTTCATTCCCGGGGGAGCGATAAGGGGGCTCGCGGCGCTAGAATGAGCCCATGAACTGGTTCGGCATCGGAGCGATCAGCGCGGGAATCGGCGTCGCCATCGGCGCTTTCGGCGCCCACGGCCTGGAGAACGTCATCAGCGACGCGAGCCGGCTCGAGACCTTCGAGACCGGCGCCCGCTATCAGATGTACCACGCCCTGGCGCTGCTCGCGGTGGGCTGGGCCGGCACCCGCTGGAAGTCGCCGCTGATCTCCATCGCCGGCTGGCTGTTCCTGATCGGCACGCTGATCTTCTCGGGCAGCCTCTACCTGCTGGTGCTGACCGACACACCGATCCTCGGTGCGATCACCCCGCTCGGCGGCGTCGCCTTCATCAGCGGCTGGATCGCGTTGGGCCTCGGCGCCCTCCGCGGCCGCT
>CAZBZH010000287.1:0-5960 GCA_964496265.1 uncultured Acidobacteriota bacterium
CGGATTCCTGCCCGAGAATCCGTACTTCTACGACTACCTGACCGCCGAGGAGTTCCTCGATTTCTACGGTCGACTCCCCGGACTCGATGCCTCCGAGCGAGGGGACCGGGTCCAGCGTGCGTTGTGCCGGGTGGGGATGCAGGGCCGGGGCAAGACCCCGCTGCGGCAATGTTCCAAGGGGATGGTGCAGCGCGTCGGGTTGGCCCAGGCGATTCAGCATGACCCCCAGTTGGTGATCCTCGACGAGCCGATGTCCGGGCTCGATCCGATCGGGCGGCGCCAGGTGCGCGACCTGATCCAGGAGCTGAAGGCCGAGGGCAAGACGGTGTTCTTCTCGAGCCACATCCTGCAGGATGCCGAACTGCTCTGCGATCGCATCGCGATCCTGGAGAAGGGGAGCCTGCGCTTCAGCGGCGCCCTGCGCGAACTGCTTCCGAGTCAGATCCGTGGCTTCGAAGTCACGCTGCGGGGCGGCGATCTGGACGGCCTGCCCGCCGAGCACCTGTGGGCCGGCGAGGAGGAGACCACACTGCTGGTCGCCGACGCCGTCGAACTGGAGCGCTTGCTCGCCGAGTGCCGCAGCCGGGAGCTACTGGTGGTCTCGATCTGGCAGCGCCGGGAAACCCTAGAAGACCTGTTCCTGCGTGAACTGGGCGAGGGGCCGGGTGAGGAACCGGCGGGAGGGGCATCATGAAAGCTCCCGCAGCCACCGCGGCCTGGTCGGCGGTCCGCGCCATCGCCCTCAACACCTTTCGCGAGGCGATCCGCGATCGCATCCTCTATCTGCTGCTGGTCTTCGCGCTGCTGCTGATCGGCGCCTCGCGCCTGCTCTCGATGCTCACCGTGGGCAGCGAGGACAAGATCATCAAGGACCTCGGTCTGTCGGCGATCTCGGTCTTCGGCGTGTTGACCGCGGTATTCGTCGGCGTCTCGATCGTGTTCAAGGAGATCGAGAAGCGGACGGTCTTCACGCTGCTCGCTTGCCCGGTGCGTCGCTGGCACTTCATCGCCGGCAAGTACGCCGGTCTGCTGAGCGTGCTCGGGCTGATCGTCGCCGTGATGTCCGGCGCGCTGTGCTTGCTGCTCGCGGTGCGGGGGGAGCCCTTCCTGCCGCTGCTGCCGGCGATCCTGTTGATCTTCTTCGAGCTGGCGATGGTCACCGCCTTCGCGATTCTGTTCTCGACGCTGACCAACCCGATGCTCGCGGCGCTGTGGACCTTCGTGGCCTACGTCGTCGGACATCTGACCTGGAGCCTGGAACTGCTGCAGGCGCGGATGCCCGAGGGGCCGGGCCGCTTCCTCTGCGACCTGCTCTACACGGTGTTGCCCAATCTCGAGTGGCTCAACGTGCGGGGTGAGGCGGTGCGCGGAGCGCTGCCTGCCACCGAACACCTGATCGGCGCCTCGGCCTACGGCGTGTGCTACGCCCTGGCGGTCCTGGTCGTCGCCTGCATGGTCTTCGAACGCAAGGAGTTCATCTAGTGCGCCGGGGCGTGGCGATCCTGCTGCTGCTGCTCGCCTCCGGGGGCGCCTTCGGCTCCCGGGCCTGGCTGGAGCAGCGCGTCGAGCCTCCCGCGGCCGCCGAGGAGCTGCTCTACCTGCCCAACGGCAAGCACCTGCGGATGATGAGCCTGGGGCACGGATCCCTGCTGGC
Organism: uncultured Acidobacteriota bacterium; assembly: GCA_964496265.1. GTDB lineage: Bacteria > Acidobacteriota > Polarisedimenticolia > Polarisedimenticolales > Polarisedimenticolaceae > Mor1. The sequence continues at coordinate 1,655 of CAZBZH010000287.1, forward strand.
CGACTGGATCTACATCTGGTCGCTGCAGTACTACTCCAACTACGAACGCCAGGATCGCTACCGCTACGTCGAACACATCTTCGGCGACGTGATCGCCGAACTGGACCCCCACTACATCGATGCCTACTGGATGGGTGCCCTGATCATGATCATCGAGGGACGCGATCTGGAGGGTGGGCTACGGCTGCTGGACAAGGGCGCGGCGGCCAACCCGGAATCCTGGATCCTGCCGTACCTCGCCGGCTGGGAGTGCTACCGGGCCGATCAGGTGGAGCGTTCGGTCGGCTACTTCAATCAGGCCGCCGAAACCCCCGGCGCCCCGGTGCACGTGCGGCGCATGCAGGCCGGCGTCACCGCTCGCTCGGGGGAGCCGCGCCAGGCCCTGGCGATCTGGCAGCAGGTGCTGGCCGACCCGGGAAGCGACTCGGCGACCCGGGCGCTGGCCCGCCGCAAGGTGGCGTCGCTCCAGGTCACCGTGGATCTGGAGAACCTCGACCGGGCGATCCAGGCGTTCCGCACCCGCACCGGCCGTCCACCGCGGGAACTGGGCGAGTTGCGCCAGAGCGGCGTGTTGACCGAGCTGCCCGCGGACCCCGAAGGCAAGCCCTACCGTTATGATCCGGTGACCGGCCAGGTCAGCACCGTCGCCGGCCGGGTACTCGGGAGCGGCACATGACCCCATTCATCGAACCCTTCGCCTCGATCTGGTGGTTCGTGATCGGCACGGTGATCGGCAGCTTCCTCAACGTCTGCATCTACCGGCTGCCCCGGGAAAAGAGCATCATCAGTCCGGGTTCCGCCTGTCCCGAGTGCGGTGCGCCGGTCCGCTGGTACCAGAACATCCCGCTCTTCTCCTGGATCCTGCTGCGCGGCAAGTGCGCCAACTGCGGTACGGGCATTTCGGTGCGTTATCCCTTCGTCGAGCTGGTCAGCGGCGTGATCGTACTCATCGCCTGGCTCTACTTCGGTCCGAGTCTCGGTTTCGCCATTGCCGCACCCTTCGCCCTGGCGATGCTGGTGTTGTTCTTCACCGACTACGACCTCAAGCTGCTCCCCGATGCCATCACCTTGACCGGTTTCGTCACCGGTATGGCGGTCGCCTGGTGGAACCCGTTCCTCGAGGGGCAGGGTTTGGAGCGCATCTGGTGGGCGTTGGTCGGTGCCTGCCTCGGCTCCGGTTTTCTCTGGGCCACCGGAGCGATCTACGGACGGCTGCGGGGTGTCGAGGCGATGGGCATGGGCGACGTCAAGATGATGGCGCTGGTCGGGGCCTTCACCGGTTGGCAAGGGGTGCTGTTCACGATCTTCGGCGCCTCGGTGGTCGGCGCGGTCGTCGGTGTCGCCCTGGTCCCGCTGCGCGGCCGCTCGATGCAGGACACCTTGCCCTTCGGCTGTTTCCTGGCGCCGGCCGCCGTGATGGCGATGCTCTACGCCAGGGATCTGATCGCCTGGTATCTGCGCATGGTGTTGCCGCCCACGATCTGACCCGCTTGCCCGCCTGCGGACGGCGTTGTCCGCTGGGTGACGCGCCGGCAGCTTCCCGATCCCCCTGACGTTCCCGGTTGCCCCGGTGGTTTGCCGGCACGCCTCTCGCAGTGGGGTGGGGCATGCGAGGTATCACCCTGGTCGAGTCCCTGGTCGCGCTGTCCTTGATGGCGGGCGTGCTGTTGTCCACCGCGGCGTTGCTGGCCTGGGGGGAGCGCCGGCTGGCGGCGGGCAGGCGCGCGTCGATCGCCATGGCGGCGGCGAGTTCGGTGTCCGAATCCCTTGGCGGTCATCCCTACCATCGGCTGTATGCGGCGCTCGGCGCTGCGCCCCACGATCGCTCGCTCCTGGTCGACAGCCGGCGGGATGCCGAGGCCTCGATCTGGTTGCCGCTGGTCGACGGGCTTCCCGGTGGGTTCGTCGTCGTGGCGGTCGAGGCGTTGCCCGGCGGAGATCCCTTCATCGCGAGCCGCGGGCAGCGGGTCACGGTACGGGTCGGTTGGCGCGGCGGGAGGCGGCATCGGGAGGTGCGGCTGTGCACGGTGCGTCAATGAGCCGGGGCGTGACCTACGTGGAGCTGCTGGTGGCGCTGGCCCTGAGTGCGCTCTTGTGGTTGACCGTGTTGACGCTGTTCGATCGCATGCAGCGCCTGCATCAGGGCGCCGGCCGGACCGCCCAGGCGCAGTGGGCGGCGCGGGCAGCGATGGAGAGTCTGAGCGGGGAGCTGCGGCTCGCCGGTCTCGGCTCGCCCTCGAGCGGCGGCGACGAGGTGCTGGAGTTCGCCGGTCCGACGGCGCTGGTCTTTCGTGCGGATCTCGACGGCGCCGGGCCGGAGGGCCGTGTCCCCGAGGAGCTTCTCGCGGCGGACAGCGATCTGCCGGTCTCGATCGGGAACGACGAGATCATCGGCTACGTGCTGAGCTCCGCGGGGCCGAGCGGCCCGGACCGGCTCCGTTTCGCCGCGGACGTGGTGCCCGAGCGGCGGGACGGCCACGCCGAACCGGTCGAGGTGGACCGGGTCGATCTCGGGCAGGGCGCACCGCCCTACACGCTTTACCGGATTCATGCCGACCACGATCCGGGGCGCTACGGATCTCGCGGCTTCATCCACCGCTCGCCGGTGATCGATCACGTGGTGCGTTTCCGCCTGCGCTACCGGGATGCCCTCGGTCGCGAGCTGGACATGGCCACGGTCGGCGGGGATGAGTCTCCGGCGGCCCGGGCCCGTCGAAGCGCGGTCCGCAGCATCGAGTTCGAACTGGTGGTGTCCCACGAGCAGGGCGGGGGACGTCCGGTGCGCATCCGCTCCTCGGTGACTCCCCGGGGGCTGGCGCTCCCCGGCGGGGTGGCCCGATGAACCAGCGGGGCGCCGCGCTGGTCGCGGTGCTGGCGATCTCCGCCCTGTTGCTGGCGTTGGCCCTGGCGCTTGTTTCCGCGGCGGAGACCGACGAGCGGATCGCCGCCAACGAACAGATCGAGGCCCGTGCGTCAGCCCTTGCCCGCTCGACCCTGGATGAGGTCCGTCGCTGGTTCGAGGTCGGGGATGCGGGCCCGTTGCTTCGACCGGCGACCACGCTGTTCGACCGCAACCTGCGCCGGATCGAACATGACGGCGATCCGGCGACCCCCGGGGTTGCTCAGGACGGTGGCGCCTGGCCCCGCTACAAGCAGGGGGTCGACCGGGACGGAGACGGCGTGCCCGACCTGTTCCGCCCCTGGTCCACGGCATCGCTACGGGACCGGTTGGCCGGCACCCCCGCCGGACCTGATCTCGTGATCCAGCGAGCCCATTCCGCCGCGGCGGCCGCCTACCTGGACGATCTCGTCGAGGCGCTGTTGGGAAACGAGGGGAACGTGTCCGGAGTCCGTCTGACGATTCACCGCATCGAGATCGGAGGCCCGGCCTGGACCTCGGCCCGTGGCGCGCCCTCCGCGGTGGGGGAGGGCACCATCCGGGTTCTGGTCCGGGCCACGGTCGCAGGCCGGGTGCGCGCCGAGGTGCTGCGGGTCGCCGGACTTCGCCGGCTGCCGCCGGTCGTTTCGCCGGAAACTTCCGCGACGATGTTGGCCTCCTGCGGCGACCTCACCTGGCCTGCGGGAAGCCGGTTGCGCTTCGGCACGCTGCAGGCCGCGGGCCAGGTCAACCTGCCGGCGGATCACCGGCTGCGGCCCGCCGGGTGGCCCCGGGTCCCTCCCGCCGCCGGGGAGGTCGATCACCTGTGGGGTCACGACGATCCGGCCGCCTTCGCCGCGCTACGGGACCGCCTGGAGTCGGCGGCGGAGCCGTTGGAGGACCCCTGGCTACGGGTGCTTGCCGGCGGAGCGATCGCCGGGGCGCCGAGCGGGTCTCAACCCTGGCCCTTCAACTGGGCGCCCGGGGATCCCCCGGGGCCGGGGACCCGCACCGATCACGGGGTCGCCGGGGAGGATGCCCATCATGCCAATCTGTTTCAGGGGGTCGCCGGACTGGCGTGCGGGGCGAACGGGTACCGGCTGTGGAAGGGTATCGCCGCCTCGGGCTACCGGGATGCCCGCTACTTCGCCTGGGTCGACGGTGATCGTTTCATCGAACACGGCGGGGGAGCGGTGCGCTCCTTTCGCGAGATCACCGACGGGGCCGAGGGCCTGCTGTTCTTCGACAGCGCCGACGGCCGCGCGCCCCGGGACGACGATGGGGACGGACTCGCGGATAACCTCACGCCCGCGATCCGGGTCGCCGGAGGTCTGTACGGATTTCGCGGCGTGCTGATCGTCCACGCCCGGGAGCTTCAGTTCGACGCCCTGAGCGGCCGGCACTCGGTGGAACTGCGGGCGCCGGGAG
>CAZBZH010000288.1:0-821 GCA_964496265.1 uncultured Acidobacteriota bacterium
TCCTCCCGCTTACGTGCCGTGACCTTGACGCTCTCGACGTAGGTGCTCTGTCCGGCCTTCTCGTCCTTGTCGTCCTCCTCGGCGTGAACGCCGGGGGCGCCGGATGCCAGGATCAGCAGCGCGAAGACGCATGCCGCAGCCAGCAGGAAGGGCAGACGCGAAATGTATCCATTCTGTTTCATGTAACGCTCCCCAAGCGGCATGGAGCCCTCTCTCAGCCGAGGGTTCCGGGGCCGTGACCCGGCGCCGATAACAGCGCCGGGCGGAGCGTAACATGATTCCTGAACGAACTTTCCTGTGTCTCTCGCTAGAACTTGCCCAGGAGTTTGACGAACCAGCCGTCGTTGTCGTAGTCGAGGTCGGTCAAATCGTCGGAGAAGTCGGTGAAGTTGTAGCCGACGCCGACCTTGAGGTTCTGCTGGATGTGCCGGTAGAGCGCGGCCAGCGCGCCCCGGCGTTCGTCACCCGCCTCGTCGGAGGTCAGCACCCGGTAATCGATCACCGCATCCCAGCTGTGCAGCATGTGGTAGCGCAGCTGCGCCAGCGCCAACTGGGCGTCGGAGCTGAGCCAGGGGCCCTGATCCCGGGACAGGCGCATCTCGCCCCGCCGTTCGGCCAGCTTGGCGCCGACCTGCCAGCGCGCCGACAGTTCGTAGAGCGCCTCGGCCGAGAACACGTGGGTTCGTTGATCGGGGCGCAGGTCCCGCTGACCGGTACTCGGCAGATCGAACAGGTAGGAGTACTTGCTCAGCAGGTTGAAGCGGTCATGCCGCACCGGACGGAAAGCCACCCCGACGCTGCTCTCGATGAAGCGTGCGTTG
>CAZBZH010000288.1:831-5956 GCA_964496265.1 uncultured Acidobacteriota bacterium
CCCGGTTGTCCGACTGGGAGCTGTTGAAGCGCATCACCAGGCTGGTGCTCGGGTTGGCGCGGTAGCGGAAGAAGTTGGTCTGGACCCACTGCCGCTCGTTGCGCCCGCCGCTGTCGTGGCGGTACTCCACCTTGCCCCGGTAGGTCGAACGCTCCCCGGCGTAGTCGAACAGGAAGCTGACCGCGTCCCGATCGATGCCGCCGAGCAGCGGGTTGTCCAGCGCGGCCCGTTGGACGGTCACCCCGACGCGCCAGCGCTCGTCGGGACGGTAGTCCAGGCCGACCACGTTGGACAGCGCCGACTCGCCGCGGCGCTCGGTGAACTGGGCCTCGTTGAACAGCTGCAGCTGGTTGCTCAGCTGCGAGCGCCGGCCGACGACCATGGCACCGGTCTGTCCGTCGATGCGGTCCACCGATTCGGTGTAGTTCATGTAGACCTGGGAACCCCCGGGCATCGTGTAGTCGGCGCCCACCCGGACGGCGTCGCCGCGATCTCCGGAGCTGGCCTCGGCACGCAGGCCGGCGTGATTGCCCACCTTGGTGCGCACGCCGAGGGTCGCCAGGTTGTTGTCCTGGTAGTTGTCGTCGCTGTCGATCTCGAGCTGGACCGCGCCGTAGACGTCGGTCTGCTCGGTGACCGGCACCGAGAGGCGGAAGCCGGCCAGGGTGCCGTCCACCGCCGCGGCGTTGCCGATCTCCTCCTGGACGTGGCGGATCTCGCCGCTGATGGCGACCCCGCCGCTGGAGCGGTGGTCCAGCTGGATGCCCGCCGCCTCATCGCGCAGTTCGTTCTCGCCGATCTCGGTGACCGCCGCCCGGGCGGCCAGGGTGGTCCGCTCACCGACCTTCCAGCGGACCTCGCCGCCGTACTCGGTGACATCCCGGTCGGTGGCCAGCCGGGCGGTGGAGAAGCCGGCGCTCCGATCCCGCCACCAGACCGCCGCCGTGCCTTCGCGGTCGCCGAAGTCGGCCATGTTCAGCCGGCCCTCGATGGCGATCGCCTCGCCTGCGGTGCGTTGACCGGCGACCTCTCCGGTGGTGATCGGCGTGAAGGTCAGGCCGCCGTCCAGCGACCCGAAGGAACTGTTGAGCTGGGTCGACTCGGTCTCGACGTACTCCGCCTTGAGGTAGGTGCCCTCACCTTTGCGCAGGGTCAGATCGACCCCCTGCATCTGGTAGTCCAGGTTGTTCCGTTCCTCGTTGACGTAGGTGGCGCCCACGGCGAAGTCGTCGGTGACCCAGCCCTTGCCGCGGAAGCCGGCGGTGGCGTCGTCGGCGCTGAAGCCGCCGGGGATGTACTCGTAGTCCACCAGCAGCAGCACCCGGTTGCCGTCCAGCGGCGTGTCCCGGATGATCGAGGGCGCGGCCTGGTCGGCGACCTGGGTCAGCGGCCGGGTCAGGATGACCCGCCCCTGCAGCTCGTCCAGGTCGTAGTCCCGTCCGCGCTCCAGCACCTGGCGTTCGATGACCCGGCCCGAGTCCCGGTCCCGGATCTCGATCCAGACCTTCTCCGAGCCGAGCACGATGTCGGTGTCCCGCAGGTAGTAGAGGCTGCCGCCGGTGCCGATGAACTCGTTGTGGCCGAAGGCACTCTGAGCCTCGGAGCCGAAGGCGTTGATCTCGGCCCGGTGCTCGCCGTACTTGGTGGTGTCCTTGCTGCGATGGTGCACCTTGGCGCCGTACAGCGTGCGATTGAACTCGGCGAACTCGGTGCCGGTGAAGTTGGTGTGGTAGTTGCCCCACAGCGCCTCGGACTCGTCCCAGGCGAAGTGGACGTACATCCGGCCCTGGGAGTTGACGTCGTTGACCGTGGTCGAACCGTCGCCGTAGACCGGGTAGTAGCGATCGGGATCGATCCGCCGGAACAGCTGGCGCGGGTCCTCCCGGTCGAGGTTGTCGAACAGGTCGTCGATGCCCTCCTCGGTGGTGTCCACGTGGGCGGTCAGCAGGTGCTTGCCCTTGACCTTGCCCTTGAGGTACACCGCGATGCGGCCGTCGACGTAGGTCTCGCCGTCGTAGCGTTCGTCCCCTTCGAGTAGTTCGACGTTACCCGCCGGTGAGTTCTCGCCGGCGGTGAAGTCGGCCAGGCCGACGACGAACCAGTAGCGTTCGGAGACGTCAATCTGACGAGACTCCGACCACCCCTGTTCCATCCCGAATTCCAGTGCGTGGGATCCGGCCTGAACCAGGCTCTCGGCGGCGACCCGGCCGTCGGGGCTGACCGCCAAACGCTTGCCGTTGAGGGTCAGCGCGGCATCGGCGGGAACGCCCCGGCCGTGGACCCGGATACGGCTGGCCTGGACCGGGATCCGCGCCGTCTGCGGCGGGGTCTCGGTGCTGGCGCGGCCGGCTTCGGGGTCCTTCCGGTTGCCGGGAGCGACGCCTGCCGGCCGCTGCACGGTGGCCCGCAGGCCGCCCGCCGCGGAGGTGTCCATCCGGCCGTCGGCGTCGTAGACCCGCAGCCGGTAGGTCAGGGCGCTTCCGGGCAACACCGGGTTGCCCTCGGCATCCTTGCCGTCCCAGGTGATCGGTTCGTGACCGACCAGCTTCTTCCCTTCGAGCACCCGCAACGGGCGGGAGAAGTCGGTGTCCCTGGCGTGGAACAGCTCGAGCCGGTAGTGGTCGATGAAGGCGCCGTAGTTGGCGTAGAGGGAGAAGTCCACCGCATCGCCGGCGGCGAAGGTGCCGTCGACCGGTCCGGCGACCGCCAGGCGGCGCTCCCGGGAAGCCGGGTCCTCGGTGATCCACAGGGTGCCCCCGCCGGGCAGTTCGACCGGCTCGACGGCGCGCTTGGAGGGGCGATCGCTGGCGACGGCGCCGGGAGCCGGGCGCACGCCGAAGTTGATCCGTCCCATCAACGCCTGGGTGATGTGGATCACCCGGGGGTTCTCGGTGGTGAAGCTGAAGCCGGGGGGCAGGGTGGTCGGGTCGACCTTGACGATCACGTTGCGTCCGCGATCGGCCCGTCCCGCGTCCACATCGGCGATGTGGTAGCGGCCCTCGGCGTCGGTCTCGATCAAGAGGCCGGTGGCGGTGCCCAGGCGAACGCCGGGAATGCCCGGTTCACCCTCGTCCTGGCGTCCGTCGCCGTCGACGTCGACGAAGACCTTACCGATGATCGTGGTCTTCTCCAGGATCGGATCCCCGGCGAGGACCTCCACCGAGGCGGTGGCGGTGTTGCCGATGACGTTGCCGGCGGCCAGGGGGGTGGCGTTGTTCACCGCCCGGCCGGGCAGCACGCCGGAGCCGACCCGCAGCACGTAGCTGATCGAGACGCTCTCGTTGGGCGCCAGGTCGAACGGGCCGAAGTCCAGCGGCCGGGTGCCGGCAGGCGTCAGCGGTTCGATGACGTCGTCGGCGGTGCCGAGCTGGCCGTCGAGTCCGCCGCGGTGCAGGCGACCTGATTCGTCGACGTACTTGAACCCGGCGGGCTGGGTGTCGCGGATCGAGAGGCCGCTGACCGGGGCCGCCGAGACGTTCTCGGCGATGACGCTGTAGCTGACGAGCCCGGCGATGCCGGTCTCGCGGACGCCCGCGCTCTTTTGCACCAGCACCACGCCCATGTTGCCCGAATCGCTGTCCAGGTAGTCCGGGGTGCCGTCTCCATCGGAGTCGTCGTTGCGCGGGTCCCCGTCGCCGTCCGGATCCTCGGCGGCGGTGGGGGTTCCGTCGTTGTCGTCGTCGGTATCCCGCCAGTCGCGGGTGCCGTCGCTATCGGTGTCCTGGAGCGGCGCATTGGAGCCCGCCGAGTTGCCGTCCGCCGGCGCGGTGACCGTATCGAAGGCGTCATCCAGGCCGTCGCTGTCGGCATCGTTTCCGCTGGGCGCCCGGTCGGGCACGCCGTCCATGTCGGCGTCGTGACCCTCGGTGGCGTCGGGCACCGTGTCGTTGTCCGAGTCCAGGTCCAGGTAGTCCGGAGTGCCGTCCTCGTCGGTGTCGACCGGATCGATCGGCGTGCCCCCCTGGTCGGGATCGAACGCATCGTCCAGACCGTCACCGTCCTGGTCGCTGCCCGTCGGCAGGGTCAGTGGCCCCTCGGGCTGGCCCTCGACCAGGTCCGGGATGCCGTCATTGTCCGAGTCGATGTCGAGGCTGTCGATGATGCCGTCGCCGTCGGAGTCGCCGTCCCCCTCGTCGACATCGAGGATGCCGTCGTTGTCGTCATCCACGTCGATGCCGTTGGGGATGCCGTCGCCGTCGTTGTCCTCGACCACGTCGGTGTCCAGGTAGTCCGGGGTGCCGTCCCGGTCGGAGTCGTCGTTGCGCGGGTCGCCGTCGCCGTTCTGGTCCTCCTCGGCGGTCGGCACGCCGTCGCCGTCGTCGTCGGTGTCCCGCCAGTCGCGGGTCTCGTCGCCGTCGGTGTTCTGCAGCGGAGCGTTGGACCCCGTACTGTTCAGCGGATCGGGGCCGGGGACGGTGTCGTAGGCATCGTCCAGGCCGTCCATGTCGGTGTCACTGCCGCCGGGCAGGGTGTCGGGCACCCCGTCCATGTTCGCGTCGTGGCCCTCGGTGGCGTCGGGGACCGTGTCGTTATCCGAGTCCAGGTCCCGGTAGTCGGGGGTACCGTCGCCGTCGGTATCGACCGGATCGATCGGCGCGCCCCCCTGGTCGGGCTCGAAGGCGTCATCGATGCCGTCCATGTCGGCGTCGTTGCCGCTGGGAAGGATCGCCCCGTCTTCGGGTTGGCCTTCCACGGTGTCGACGATGCCATCGCCGTCGGCGTCGATATCCAGCCGGTCCGGCCGGCCGTCGCCGTCGGTATCGCCGTCTCCCTCGTCCACGTCGAGGATGCCGTCGTTGTCGTCGTCGGGGTCGATGTTGTCCGGCACGCCGTCACCGTCGCTGTCCGGCTGCTCGGCGGTGTCCGGGTCCAGGTAGTCGGGAGTTCCGTCGCCATCCTGGTCGTCGTTGCGCGGGTCGCCGTCGCCGTTGGCGTCCTCGTCCATGGTCAGGATGCCGTCACCGTCGTCGTCGGTGTCCCGCCAGTCGCGGGTATCGTCGCCGTCGCTGTCCTGTAGGGGCGCATTGGAGCCGCCGGCGTTGAACGGGTCGGGGCCGGGAATGGTGTCGTAGGCGTCGTCCAGGCCGTCCATGTCCGCGTCGCTGCCGCTGGGCAGGGTGTCGGG
>CAZBZH010000289.1:0-5944 GCA_964496265.1 uncultured Acidobacteriota bacterium
GGCGCGGGGCGCCCGCTCCTCGGGTGGCCCGGCCTCGTCGCCGCGGCCGCCGGGCTGGCCCTGGCACTTCGGCCCGCCAAGCGGTCCCCCCGGGGGTCCGCACAGCGGGTGAAAGAGCCGGAGACAAAGGGCGCCGCGCCGGACAGCATGCTTCCGCTGGTGTTCACCGCGGTGGGCGGCACCCTGCTGCCCTTCGTGATCGGGGCGGACTGGATGCTCGGCTGGCGGCTGGTCGTGCCCTACGTGCCCCTGGCCGCGGCCGTGGCGGCGCTGGGCTGGCTGCTGTTGATCCGGCAGCTTCCGGCAGCGGCGCGAAGCCCGGCAGCAGCGCTGCTACTGATGCTCCCGGTCTGGGGTTGGTTTGCCCAGGAGGGCCCGCGGGAACGGCTGCACCAGCGCTCTTCGATCCGGGCTCAGGGGTACGCCAACGGCCACACGGCGCTTGCCGACTGGATCCGCTCCCGGGCTGCACCGGGGGAAACGATTGCGCTGATGGATATCGGCATCGTGGGCTACCGCTGCCCCGAACAGACGATCCTCGACCTGACCGGACTGACCGACCGCTTCATCGCCAAGAGCCCCGGAGCGTTCCTCGACAAGCAGTACGACCCGGCGTACGTGTTCGATCGCTCGCCGGAGTGGATCGTGCTCACCCTGAGCAGCACCCAGGACCTGTCGGGCGAGGCTCTGGTTGGAGCTCCGCTGCTTCCCTGGACCGGTATCGAGACCAAGCTGGCCGCGACCCCGGAGTTCTCCAGCCGCTACCGCCGGCCGCGCCCCCACCCCGGGCCCGGGGCCCAATGGCAGGAGGCCCTGGCGGCGCGCCTGGGCGCCGAGCGGGTGTTCGAGCACGACTACCCGCGCCGCCCCTACCTGCTGGCGCTGTTCCGGCGCCTGCCCGAGTAAGCGTTTGCCCGAGTAAGCGTTTGCCCGAGTATGCGCCGGCCCGCGTGAGCGCCGGCTCAGGTGAGCGCGGGCCCGAAGGGGGCTAGCCGAGGAACAGGTCGTCGCCCAGAAGATGGCTGCGGGCCTGGGGCGTGGCCCGGCGGCCGCGCGGCGTGCGATCGAGGAAACCGATCTGCATCAGATAGGGCTCGTAGATCTCTTCCAACGTGCCCCGGTCCTCGCCGACGGCCGCCGCCAGGGTGGCAAGCCCCACAGGGCCGCCCCGGAACTTCTGCAGGATGGTGGAGAGGATGCGCCGATCCACCACGTCGAGGCCGAAGCGATCGACGTTCATGCGCTCGAGGGCGGCGGCGGCGTTGTCCCGGTCGATGGCGTCGGCTCCCTGGACCTGAACGAAGTCCCGGACCCGGCGCAGCAGCCGGTTGGCGATCCGCGGCGTCCCCCGGGAGCGCCGGGCCAGCTCCCCAGCCCCCTCGGCGGAGAGCCCGATCCCCAGAATGCTCGCCGAGCGGACGGCGATGTCCGCCAGATCCCGCTCGCCGTAGTACTCCAGGTGCTCCACGATGCCGAAACGGTCGCGCAGCGGAGCCGAGAGGAGGCCGACCCGGGTGGTCGCGCCGACCAGGGTGAAGCGAGGCAAATCGAGCCGCACGGTACGCGCCGCCGGACCGCTGCCGATCACCAGGTCGAGGACGAAGTCCTCCATCGCCGGGTACAGCACCTCTTCCAGCGAGCGCCCCAGGCGGTGGATCTCGTCGATGAACAGCACGTCCCCGGCTTCCAGGTTGGTCAGGATCGCCGCCAGGTCGCCGGGCCGTTCGATGGCCGGCCCCGAGGTCACGCGAATCTGCGCCCCCATCTCGACCGCCACCACGTGGGCCAGGGTCGTCTTGCCCAACCCGGGCGGGCCGCCGAGCAGGCAATGGTCGAGGCTCTCCCCACGCTGCCGGGCAGCAGTCAGGAACACGCCGAGGTTTTCCTTGATCCGGCTCTGACCGACGTAGTCCGCCAGGGTGGTGGGCCGCAGGGATAGCTCGAAGGCCTGCTCGTCGGCGTCGGCCTCGGGACCGAGCATCCGGTCGTCGCCGTGCGTCTCTCCCGTGGGCCCTTCGCCCGTGGGTTCGCCGCCCATCCTGCGCTCGTCGCTCATCAGCGCACCAGCCCGCTGAGGGCCGCTCGCAGCACTTCCTGCAGCGACCCGGCACCGGACTCGTCGATCACCCGGTCCACCGCCTTCTCGGCGGCTGCCTGGGCGTAGCCCAGATTGACCAGGGCTGACGCGGCGTCGTCCCGCACAGCGTCCTTCTTCGGCGGCGCGGCGGGGGTGGGCATGGGACCGGCGCTGCTGCCGACGGGATTCCCCTGGGCATCGAACAGCCGGTCGCGGAGCTCGAGCATCAGCCGCTCGGCGGTCTTGCGCCCGACCCCGGGGATCCGCTGCAGCCGGGTCTTGTCCTCGGCCCGGACGGCCTCGCGCAGATCGTCGACGCCGATCCCCGAGAGGATCGAGAGCGCGAGCTTCGGACCGACGCCGGAGATCGAGATGCACTGCTCGAAGATCCAGCGCTCATCTTCACTGGCGAAGCCGAACAGCTGCAGGGCGTCCTCGCGCACGTGGGTGTGCACGTACAGGCTGGCGTCGGCGGCATCGTCGGTCGAGATCACGTAGTAGGTGCTGAGCGGAATGTGGACCGCGTAGCCGACGCCGGAGACGTCCAGCACGGCCATCCCCGGACGGCACTCCTCGATGCGGCCCCGTAGGCGGGCGATCATGGACGGCGTCCCTGGCGCTCGGCCACGAGCGCCTCCCAGGTCCGAGGCCCCCGCCGGGCGGGAGCCCTGCCGGCAGCGGGGTGGCGGCAACTCTGCTGGTGGCAGAGAGCCACCGCGAGGGCGTCGGCCGCGTCGGAGCCGCGCACCTGGTCGTCGGATGCCGCGAGCAGACGCAGAACCATGGTCCGCACCTGGACCTTGTCCGCCCGGCCGCTTCCGGTCACCGCCTTCTTGATCGTTGCCGGCGCGTACTCGTCGGGCTCGATCCCGTGCTCGGCCAGGCTGCAGAGCAGCACGCCGCGGGCGTGGGCAAGCTGCAGGGCCGAGCGAGCGTTGACCCCGTGAAAAGGCCATTCGACGGCTGCGGCGGCAGGCTGCAGCCGCACCAGGAGTTCGTCGATACCGCGACGCAACTCCAGCAGGCGGGTGTGAAACGCGGCGCCCGACGGTAAACGGAGTTGACCGCACTCGATCAGACGGGGTCGTGAGGCGTTACCGTCGATCAGACCCCACCCGGTCACCGAGGAGCCGGGATCGATACCCAGGGTCTTCAACGCGGTGTTCTCCCGGTCGCCGGGAACGACGGAGCACCCGCCGCCGGCAGCAGGTCACCAGACTCAGGAAGCTCCCGCCTCGACGTCCTCATCGACCTCGAGGTTGGAGTAGACGTTTTGCACGTCGTCATGGTCCTCGAGCAAGTCGAGCAGCTTGATGCACTGCTCGGCCTTCTTGCCGTCGACCGTCATCGGGTTCTGGGGAATCATCATCACCGAGGCTTCGCCGACCTCGACGCCCGCCTTCTCCAGGGCATCGCGAACCGCGTGGAACACCTCGGGGGGCGATGTCACCTGGAAGTGGTCTCCGTCGCTCTCGAGATCTTCGGCACCCGCATCGAGGGCGACCTCCATCAGCCGGTCCTCGTCGATCGAAGAGGCGGAGACCAGGAACATGCCCTTGCGGTCGAACATCCAGGCGACGCTTCCGAGCTCACCCAGATTGCCGCCGTGCTTGGAAAGCAGATGGCGGATCTCCGGCGTGGTGCGCATGCGGTTGTCGGTCATGCACTCGATGAAGATGGCGATGCCGCCGGGACCATAGCCCTCGTAGTTCACCTCTTCGTAGCTGGCACCGGGAAGCTCCCCCGTGCCCTTCTGAATGGCGCGGGTGATGTTGTCCTTGGGCATGCTGGCGCCCTTGGCCGTGGCCAGCGCCGAGCGCAGACGCGGGTTCCCGTCAGGATCTCCGCCGCCCAGCCGGGCGGCGATGGTGATTTCCTTGACCAGGCGCGAGAAGAGTTTGCCCCGTTTGGCGTCGGCGGCACCCTTCTTGTGCTTGATCGTGCTCCATTTATTGTGGCCGGACATGCTGGATGGCTCCCTACGTCAGAGGCGCGATTCTAACATAGCGGGGGTAACGGCTCGACCGCCCGGCGGCCGCGGGCACACCCCGGATAGGGCGGAGCGCAAGGCGGCGCCGGAAGGACGGCACCGCCTCTATCGGGTGACGGTTCGAGCGGATCCGTTGGGTCTCGGATCAGAAGGTGTAGCGCACACCGATCTGCAGCGAAGCACCATCGTAGTCAATGTCGCCGCCCTGCACGTAGTACGAACCGGTGTCCAACTCGCCGTCGGGATCGAAGACGAACTCGCAGTTGATCGCCTGAGCCGGGTCCGAGCAGTCGGTAGTCGGCGGCGCCATGGCGGTGGGCGCGATCCGACCGCCGTCGATCAATCCGCCGTTGGAGATGACGTAAGGGCCGAAGACCACACCCTGGGATTCGTCGAGGAACTCTTCACCCTGGGGCACCGAAATGCCGAGGCTGTCCTGCCCGTTGAACTGCAGGCTGAAGGAACGGGAAGCCCAGCTGTAGCGGTAGTCGAGGAACAGTGTCCACTTCGGCTTGATCGAGTACTCGGCGCCACCTACCAGGTGAACCGAGAACGTGTCGCGAGCATCGACGGTGGCGCCGGTCAGGTTCTCGATGACGTCGACGGCGCCGGTCGCACCGTTGGAGAACCCGCCGATCGAGTTGTCCATGTTGACCGACAGTTCGTTGAGCTCGTCGCTGGGATCGAATCCGATCAGGGTGTAGCCGACGCCCGCACCCAGGTAGGGGTTCAGCTTCGCCCGGGGACGGAAGCGATTGATCGCCGTCAACTGCAGCGGCACCTGCTCCATTTCACCGGCCGGAAGACGGAAGATCTGGAAGACGAATCGTTCTTCCTCGGGAGGACGCACGCCGGCGAACTGGGCCTGCACCTCGATATCGCCGACATCCCCCTTCTGGTAGCCGACCGAGGCCTCGATCAGCAACGTCTTGGTGATGGCGTACTGTCCGGTGAAGGTGAAGCGGGTGGTCGGCTGGATCTTGAGATCGCCGAAGACACCCGAATCGTCGCGGGGGTCACGAATGACCTGAATCGGCACCAGGTCCCGGTCGGTAAGCCGGAACTCGTTGGCGCTGTCGCTTGCGACCTCGTCCTGGGTATCGAACCCGCCGGCGGAGAAGGAAAGGCGGAAGCGCTTTTCCACGTCCTCGGCCAAGGCGGGCAGGGCGACCGCAACCGCCAGGATCACAAGGATGGTTCGAGTAACCGAGCGCAATACCACGGCAAGCCCCCCGCATCCGGATGATCGTGCATCCGGGTTTGTGCTTTAACTGTCCCTCGGAAAGGCGGTTTATACCTCGCACTCGGAAGGGGGGTCAAGGTCAAAGGGGACAGGCTTGCTGCTTTCCCTCAGCGACCCCCACGCACCCGCAAACCGAGCCCGGGAACGGAGCCTTGCCGCACAACCCGCCCGGCAAAAAACCTGCGGGCAAAAAGAAAGGCCCGTCCGTAGACGAGCCTCTCCTTTAACTAACGAATGTATCCCGGCAGCGCCCTACTCTCCCACGCAGTCGCCCACGCAGTACCATCGGCGCAGAGAGGCTTAACGGCCGTGTTCGGAATGGGAACGGGTGTGGCCCCCTCGCTATGGCCACCGGGAGAAATAACCGAATAGCCGGGTGTTTCAAAACTGATTGATTGCTCGAGTGTCTCGAGAAGAAACGTAAAGTAAGGTCAAGCCTCACGACCGATTAGTACTGGTAAGCTGAGTACATTGCTGCACTTACACCTCCAGCCTATCAACCTCGTAGTCTTCGAGGGGTCTTCAGCCACCGAAGTGGAGGGATACCTCATCTCTGGGTGGGCTTCGCGCTTAGATGCTTTCAGCGCTTATCCTTTCCGAGCACAGCTACCCAGCGCTGCCCCTGGCGGAACAA
>CAZBZH010000290.1:0-5911 GCA_964496265.1 uncultured Acidobacteriota bacterium
AGCGCGGCTCGGCGCGCGCCGGGTCACGGCGGCCGGTGCAATCGTAGGCGCCTTCCAGGCCGGTCTCGTCCAGAGACCATTCGGTGCCCATCTCGTAGGCGTAGATCGCCACCAGCCGGGCGAGGAAATCGATGCGCGCGGCCCGTAGCGCAACCTCGCCGTCGAGCCACTTGCCTCCGCCGCTTCCCTGGAACTCGCTCGGCTGCGGTGCCTCGGTTCCCGGAAGGCGTTTCACCACCGCGAACTCCCCTTCCCGTTTCTCCAATCGAATCGACGCGCCGAAGGAGCTCTCGATCAGTTGCTGAAGTTGCCGGCGGGCGGTCGCCCGCTTGCCGTCGCCGGGCCGCACCGAGACGCGGAAACGGCGGCCCTCATCGTAGTCGGGCAGGTCGACGGTGACGTCGACGGTCCGCGCCTCTCCGATCAGCGCGAGCAGATCGGTCATCGAGACGCCGTCGGCGACGATGCTGCCGTCGTCACCCTGATGGATCGCTGCTTCGGTCGCCGGGCTCTCGCGCAGGATCGCCTGGGCCACGATCCGCTGCTCGCCGCCCGCGACCTTCGCATTCGACTCCCAGTCGAGGCTCCCGGGAATGCGCAGCGCGACCGCCGGGACATCCACCGGCTGGCCGGCCAGCAATTGCTCGAGCACGTCGTCAGTCAGGTACATCGGATGGGTAATCGCCGCGACCCGGCCGTCCCGGCCGATCGCCACCGCCGTGGGCCATTGGCCCACGCCCCAGTCCTGCACCGTCCTTTCGTTATCGTCGATCAGAACCGCCGGACGCACTTCGTTCTTGCCCACGAACTGCCGCAGGGTATCCGGGGTCTCGGCGCTGACGAAGACGTAGTCCAGGCCTCGGGCGGCGAAGCGTTCGACCACCTCGTTGGCGTGGGGCAGCGCCTCGATGCAGCCGAGGCACCAGGTGCCGAAGAAGTCGATGATGACCACCCGCCCCTCGAGATCGGCCAGGGTGCGGTCCAGGCCCTCGGCGCCCTGGATGGCCTCGGCGATCTGAAGCGGCGGAGGAGCCTCGCCCACCCGCGGAATCCCGGCGATCGCCGGAAGGGTGAACAGCAACGCGACAACAACAAGACAGACGATCTTTCGGCGCACAGTCGGGTCCCTCCTCCGTGACTCCCGACTTAATACGCCTTGGCGATGCCGGTGGTCACATGCTCAGGACCGATTTCCCGACGATTTGCGGCAACGATCGTCCCAAGGCACTGTCGCAAGATCCTGGGACTACCGAATCTGCGGGACCGGCTCCGCAGCCCCGGCAAACAGGACCCTCGGCTTGCGGCGGCCGTTGAGCATCGCGCCGAGCCATGTGCTGCGCACGAACAGGTCGTAGGCGAGCAGCGACACGCCGACGGTCACCAGGAAGACCAACACCAGCTTCAGCGACCAGTGCAACGGCCACTCGGCGACCGCGACCTGGAACCAGACGACCAGCGGCAGATGCACCAGGTAGAGCCAGTAGGACGCGTCGGAGAGATAACGCACGGTCGCGCTCGGGCGGTCGAGCAGGCGCCTGGCCAGGCCCAGGGTCAGCGCCACCAGGGACCACATCATCAACGCGTAGGACACGACGAACCCGACGTGGGCGAACCGCAGGTTCGGATTGCCCGGGTTGTGCTGCAACTCGGACAACACCACGGCGGACACGATCGCCGCGATGGCCAGCACCACGCCTCCGACCGAAACTCGCGCAAAGCGCTCGATACCCCCGTCGAGGCGGTGCAGCACCCAGCCGAAGGAGAAGAACCCGCCGTAGAGCAAGAGCACCGGGATATGCGGCACCAGGGAACGATCGGGAGTGTCCAACCCCCAGTGGCTCATGAACCAGAGGCATCCGGCGACAGGGATCGCGAGAACCGGCCAGGCGATCCAGGAACCGGCCAGGCGCGCCATCGCCCGGTCGATCCCTCGCGTCAGCGGTCCGTGCAACCTGGTCACCCGGGCCAGCGACCGCAGCACGAGCACGCCGGCCTGGGCCAGCAGCAGGTAGTAGAGGAACCACAGATGGGTGCCGACCCACAGGCCGCCGGGTAACTCCGCAAGCCGCACGAAACCAGCGGAGAGCCCGGCCACGATGTCCACGTCGCCGGCCAGACTCTGCCCACCGATGACCCATCCCGAGGCGATCAACGGATAGAGCAGGAACCAACCGGCGGCGAAGGGCAGGGCGATCCGCTTGAGCCGGGAGAGGATGAACGGCCCGGTCCCCCGGCGATGAAACACCATGTGGCCGAAGAAGCCGGCCAGCAGGAAGAACAGCGGCATGCGAAACGAATGACTGACCAGCGTGAACGTCGAAACCACCGGGCTCGTCGAGATATCCATCACCGCCCATCCGATGAACACGGGGACGAAGGACAGACCGGCGTGGAAGACGATCCCGAGCAGCAGCGCGAACGCCCGGGCCGCGTCGAGAAAGTCCAGGCGTGTGCTCGCTGCGGTTTGAGTGGCTGCGTTCATCACGGGCTCCGGCTAGTAGAAGGAGAGCTCATCGAGCTCGAAGTCGAACGGCCCCTTGCGCAGGCCGAAGGCGACGAGGCTGATGCTGGCAATGGTGCGCGTGTCGAGGGGCGTCTTCTCGGACCACATCCGCTGCATCGAGTCGAACGGGATCTTCACCTCGTGGAACGCACCGTCGTCAGGCACGGTCACCGTGGAGGCGTGGTAGTCGAAGTTCCCGACCTTGGAACTGTTGGCCGAGATCGAGAAGCTTCCCTGGCGGATGCGGATACGCAGCCGGATACCCTGGTAGGCGCTGGCATCCCGGGGCTGTCCCTTCGGATCCAACAGCAGCACCGTGCTGGCCCAACCAGGTTGACCCCGAGGCGGCTCGATCTCACCGCGGATCGAGAGGATGCCCGCCTGCACCGTGTGCTCGACCCGGGTCTTTCCGCCGGCGCTGGTGTCGTCGAGATACATGCGGTCGATTTCGAGTGAGCTGCGGGCGGGGTCGCTGAAGTCGTCGACCAGAGGCGCCAGGCTCCCGGCCTCGACGAGACCGGACATCAAGACCGCGATGATCGTGGCCAGCAGGACGCGGGCGATGGTGCAGGAGGCTTTCGGTTCGCTCATCGTTTTCCTTTCACGGGCGGCAACCGCCGCCGATCGGTTCGGTGTGTCGATGAACGAGTGCCCGGCCCCGCCTTGCAGGTGACAGGAATTCGGCGATTTTTCGCAGAATCCGGCCTCAGCGGACTTTTTTTGAAAATCCTGTCACCTTCCGTCACCGAGCGGGCACTCTTGAGCGAGAACCATGAAACTGAGGAAACGACATCTCGGCGCAGAGGCGGGGGATGCAGCCCTGGTGGCCGCGTCGATGGAGGGCGATCGCCAGGCCTTCGGCGCGATCGTCGCCCGCTACCAGCGCCTGCTCTGCTCCCTGGCCTACGCCTCCCTGGGCAACCTCTCCGAGAGTGAGGACGTGGCCCAGGAGGCGTTCGTCGAGGCGTGGAAGAAACTCGGAAACCTGAGCGAGCCGGGGAAACTCAAGTCCTGGCTCTGCGGCATCCTGCGGCACAAGGCCCAGCATCACCGCCGCTCGGAGTCCCGCCGCCCTCTCGGACGGGCCGGCGATCTGAAGGACGCCCTCACTTTCGAATCCACCGGCGAGTCCGCGGAGCAAGCCGTGATGAAGGAACAGGAAAACGCCCTGCTGTGGCAGGCGCTGGAGTCGGTCCCCGAGACCTACCGGGAGACCCTGGTGCTGTACTACCGGGAGGACCGATCCCTGGCCCAGGTCGCCGAGCAACTCGACCTGAGCGAGGCGGCGGCAAAGCAACGGCTTTCCCGGGGCCGCAAGCTGCTCCAGGAGAAGATGCTCTCCTTCGTCGAGGGCGCCCTCGAACGCAGCGCTCCGGGCCCCGCGTTCACCGCCGGCGTGGCGGCGGTCATCGCCACCCTGGCGCCCCCGGTCAAGGCCGCCGGTGCAGGGGCCACCGCCGTCAAGGTCGGCTCGACGCTCAAGTGGGCGGGGTTCGTGACCGTCCTCGCCTCGATCTCCGGCCTGATCAGTTCGTTCTTCGCCGTGCGCGCCAACCTGGATCAGTCGCGGACCCAGAGAGAACGGAGGTCGATCAAGATCGCGGCGGCGACCTTCATCGGCTCGGCGTTGGCCTACGTCGCGGTCATGCTGGGGCTGCGCTTCGCGGCGCTGCCCCTGGGCGAGCACTCCGAGATGCTGAGCTGGATCGCCCAGGCCACGACCCTCGGCTTCGTCCTGTTCTATCTGGCCCTGACTCCCCGGATGATGGGAGGCATGCGTGCCCTGAGAGCCGCGGAGCGAGAACGCCATCCGGAGAACTTCCAGGCACCCCAGGACCAGCCCGGCTCCAGGCGGCGACAGTACAAGAGCGGGCTGCGCCTGTTGGGCGTGCCGCTGGTGCACATCCAGTTCGGGCTTCCCGAGGACGGGGAACCTGCGGCCTTCGGCTGGATCGCCGCCGGGGATGTGGCCTACGGGCTGCTCTTCGCCTGGGGCGGTTTCGCCGTCGCGCCGGTCAGCGTGGGCATCGTGTCTCTCGGCGTGCTTTCGGTCGGAACGGTCGGCTTCGGCGCCTTCTCCATCGGCACCATCGGCATCGGCGCGATCGCCATGGGCGCCTCGGCGATCGGCTACAAGGCCTACGGTTCACTGGCCGGCCTCGGCTGGGAAAGCGCCTTCAGCCAGGGGTTCTCCAACGCCCGGGACGCCGCGATCGGCCCCATCGCCTACGCCCGGGAGGTGAACAACGAGGCCGCCGCAACGCTCTCGGATCTATCGACGGTCGGCGACACCTACGTCGCCGTTCTCGCGGTCACCGTGGTGCTGGTCATCACTCCCGCGGTGCTCTATTCCCGGGCGGTGCGGCGACGGATGCGCCTGCGGAATCAAGGGGACTGACCGGCATCCAGATACATCCCGGCCAGGGCTTCGAGTAGTTCCCAGCGTTCCTTGTACTGGTTCTGGTTGACCAGTAGCGCGGCGGTGACGTTCTGCTCGGGATAGTGAATCAACGCGCCGGTGTAGCCGGTACCCGCCCCCGAGCGGTAGACGGCAAAGCGGCCCTCCTTGCGATCCAGGTTCCAGCCGTAGGTCTGATCCGGATCGGTTTCCGGGAACGGCACCGAGATCATCCGCTCGAAGGTCTCCTCTCTCAGGATCTCTCCCGCGCGCAGGGCGATGAACAGGCGCACCAGATCGGTAGGGGTCGAGACGATGCCGCTGGCGCCGTAGCGGCCGCTGACGTTGGGCAGTTTTTTGATCCGCTTGTTCTTGCCTCGAGACTTCCGCGGCCGCCAGTAGGCTCGCGCAAGGGCTCCATCGTCCTCTCCCGCGACCGCGAGGCGGGAAGACTCCATCCCCGCCGGTTCGAACAGGTGGGCGGTCAGATAGTCGCCGTAGCTCACTCCCGAGGCGCTCTCGATCACGCCGGTCAGCAGATTGAAGCCGAAGGTGGTGTACTGCTTCGCCGTTCCCGGCTCGAACAGCAGCGGATCGTCCTTGAACACCACGAGGGAATCGTCGAGGCTGGCGTACTCGACGGTCGACGAGATCTCACCGGCGTTCTTCTTGTAGTGGCGGATCCCCGAGGTGTGGGACAGCAGATGCTCGATCCGAATCGGCCAGGGTTTCCGCGGATACCCGGGCACGAACTTGTGCAGCTCGTCATCCAGGGCAACCCGGTCCCGTTCCAGCAGCTGCATCACGGCAATGGCGGTGATGCCCTTGGAAATCGAGTAGGTGCGATAGGTCGTGGCCGGCGTCGCCGGGATCTCGCGGTCGATATCCGCCAGACCGACCGCCTCGGCCAGGACCACCTGATTGCCCACGGCGATCGCGACGGAGATCGATGGCGGGGCGTGGGGACGGGTGAGCCAATCCTCGAGCCAGGCTCGAGCCTCCGGCGGCGT
>CAZBZH010000291.1:0-5903 GCA_964496265.1 uncultured Acidobacteriota bacterium
GCCCTGGCCGCCGATCGCCCGTCTCTCGGCGTGGTGACCCTGGAAGCGATGGCCGAGAGCATGGGGCCCGCCGAGACGGTTCGGGTGCCGATGCTCGACGCCGGCCGGGGAGAGGTCTACTTCGCCCGCTACGACGCCGCGTCTTCGCCGCCGCGGGAGACCGAACCACCCACGGTGGCCGCCGCCGACGCGGCCTGGGCGGGGGGCGACGGCGTGTTCTTCGGGCCGGGAGCCGACGCCTACGCCGATCGTTGTCCCGGACGGGTTGCCCGGTCGCCGCGGCGGGTCGCCGAGGGGGTCTCCCGTCTGGCGCTGCTCAAGCTGCGCCAGGGGGCGGTCGACGCCGAGGGTCTGTCCCCGCTCTATCTGCGGCCGCCCGATGCCGAGCTCAAGAAGAAAAAGCGGCGTTGAGCGGACCTGGGAGGGTGGGGCGCTGCGCGAGATGCGCGAGAGCGACCTGCCCCAGGTGCTCGAGATCGAGCGGGACGCGTATCCGACGCCCTGGACCCGCTCCCATTTCCAGTTCGAGATCCGGGACAACGCCCACGCGATCAATCTGGTGCTGGTGACGGCGGGGCATGTGATCGGCTACGTTTGCTGCTGGCGCCTGGGGCCGGAACTCAAGATCAATAACGTCGCGGTCTGTCGCAGCCGCCGCGGCACGGGAGCGGGGAAGGTTTTGCTCGACGGTATCCTGCGCAGAGCACGGGAACTCGGCTGTAGCGAGGCCACCCTGGAAGTTCGCCCGAGCAACGAAGCCGCCCGCCGGCTCTATGACCGCTTCGGTTTTCGCCAGGTCGGTGTGCGCCCCGGCTACTATCAGGACACCCGTGAAGACGGGCTTCTATTGACCCTGCAGTTCGAGGAGTGAGATCCGCGATGCCGATCGCCCGTGAGGCCCTTCCCTTTATCCTGATCGCGCTCCTGGTGACCGTGGTCCCTGGATGGTTCCTGCCCTGGCTGGCCATCCCCGGGGCGCTGTTCCTGGTGTTCACTCTGTGGTTCTTCCGGGACCCGGAGCGCACGCCCCCCGACGATGTCCACGCCTTCGTCAGCCCGGCGGACGGCAAGGTCATCGAGGCGGGCCCCGAGCGGATCTCGATCTTCCTCAACGTGTTCAACGTGCACGTCTGCCGCACGCCGGTCGGTGGAACCGTCACCTCGGTGACCCACCATCCGGGCAAGTTCCTGGCCGCCTGGGATCCCAAGGCCGCCGAATGCAACGAACGGGTGGTGGTCGATGTCGACGCCCCGCGCGGCAGCATGCGGTTCGCCATGGTCGCCGGGCTGGTGGCCCGGCGCATCGTGCCCAAGGTGTCCGAGGGGCAGACCCTGCAGGCCGGGGAGCGGGTCGGCCTGATCCGCTTCGGCTCCCGGGCGGATATCCATCCGCCGAAAGGGACGAAGATCTCGGTCGCGGTCGGCCAGAAGGTGGTCGCCGGCGAAACGGTGCTCGGCGTGCTCCCCGAGGGCGGCGCGGAGTAGCTCCCGGGGCTCCCGGCGGGCCCGGGGCGCGGCGATGCCCCCGGATCGGCTATATTGCTGGGGATGACTCGCACCCGAAAGTTGCGCCGTGGCATCTACCTGCTGCCCACCCTGTTCACGATCGGGAACCTTTTCTGCGGTTTTTCGGCCATCTTGCAGGCCTCCCGCGGGAGCTACCAGATTGCGGCAGTGCTGGTCTTCGTCGCGGCGGTGATGGATGTGCTCGACGGCCGTATCGCCCGGATGACCGGCACCACGTCCGACTTCGGCGTGCAGTTCGATTCGCTGGCCGACGTGGTCTCCTTCGGCGTCGCCCCCGCCTGTCTGACCCATGCCTGGGCGCTGAACCAGCTCGGTCGGGTCGGCTGGATGGTCGCCTTCCTCTACGTGGTCTGCGCCTCGATGCGCCTGGCCCGCTTCAACATCCAGGCCAGCTCTGCCGACAAGCGTTTCTTCGTCGGTCTGGCCTCTCCGCCGGCGGCGGTCGCCCTGGCGGGGGTCATGTACCTGTTCCCGCAACTTCCGGACTCCCGGGGTGTCGCGGTCGGTGCGGCGATTCTCGTCGCGACCATCGCGCTGCTGCTGATCAGCCACTTCCGCTATTACTCGTTCAAGGATCTCGACCTGCAGAGCCGGCTGTCCCATTACTGGGTGCTGCCCTTCGCCGCGTTGATCGTGATCATCCTGACCGAGCCCGGGTTGATGCTGATCCCCGCGACCCTGTACGTGTTGTCCGGTCCCGCGATCTTCCTCTGGATGTTGCTGCGCCGCCGTTCCGGCTCATCCTCGGAGACCCTCGATGAGCCCGCTCGGTAGGGGAGACGCCCGCGTCGCGATCATCGGCGCAGCCAGCCCGCTCGGAACCCAGATTCGTGAAGAGCTCGCCCGCTGCCGCATCGCCGGCGAACGGGTCAATCTGTACGGAAGCGAGGCCGGCGCCGAGATGGTGCTCAGCGAGTACGACGGCGAGGCCCGGATGATCCAGGAGCCCGACGTCAACGAGATCCTCGGCCACGACGTCGTGTTCCTCTGCGAGACCGGCAAGGTCGTCCAGTCGATCGTCGAGGAACAGGATCCCGAGGCGTTGGTCATCGACGTGGCCGGCGGCGGGGTGGGTGACCGCCCGGCCCCGCTGCTGCACTCGGCAGAACAGGCCGAGACCCTGGGTGAAGAATGCAATCTGTTGCAGGTTCCCCATCCGCTGTCGGCGGTGCTTGCCGAGGTGCTGGCGCCGAGCGAGCAGGCTCTGGGTGTGGAGCGGGCCTCGGCCGTGGTGCTGCGTCCCGCCTCGGATTTCGGTGAGGAGGGGGTCGAGGAGCTGCGGGACCAGACGGTGCGGCTGCTCAACTTCGCCGATGCGCCCAAGGAGGTGTTCGGCCGCCAGCTGGTGTTCAACGTCGTGCCCCAGCAACTGTTCGACCGGGAGGGGCACGTGGAACGCCGCATCGGCGAGGAGTTGAGCCGCACGTTCGGCTGGGATCGCCCGCGCTTCGGCCTGCAGTTGGTCACCGTGCCGGTGTTCTACGGCCACTCCATCGCCCTCAACCTGGTCCCTGCCGCGGAGACCAACCCGGCGGCGCTGGCGGCGCTGCTCGGCGAGCGTTCCGAGCTCGATGTCGCTCTCGATGAGGGGGTGGCCACGCCGGTCGAGGTCACCGGCGATCGGCGCACCTCGGTGGCCGGGATCCGGCCTGACAGGCTCGGCGGTTTTCATCTGTGGCTCGTGGCCGGTGAGGCCTCCCGGGCGGCGGCCGCCCAGGCAATCGCCGCCGCCGGCCGTCTGCGCGACCTCTGATCCCGTTCGGTCCGCTGCGGCGGTAGACGCCCGGTTGCGGCCGGCCGTACCCTGAACGTGAGTCCGGATCCACCCGAGGAGTCCTCGATGAAACGATTCAAAGCGCTGCTCTTCCTCGCTTCCGCCCTTCCGCTGCTGGTATTCGGCGTGCTCCCGGCCCAGGCGGTCAACGACGCCGTCGAGGCGCTGGAGGCGGACGTGACCATCGAGCGGACCCTGCTCGAACTCGATACCGAGCGCTACCGGGATCTGGCCTCCCGCCGGGCACGGGCCCTGACCCGCCTGACCGAACTCTACCGCTCCCTCGACGGGGCGGTCAGCGGCGGGGAGGTCGCCTCGTTCCGGCTGATCGAGGAGCGGATGCAGCAGATCCGGGTCGCCGAGAGCGAGCGGGTGGGCCTGCTCTCCTCGGAACACATCCTGGTCGACCGGATCCAGACGCGGCTCCAGCGCATTCTGCTGCTGGAGCAGGAGATCGCCCGGGTCGGCGACCGGGTCGAGGAGGATCTCGGTGAACTGGGCGGGGACTGGGAGGTCTCGATGATGCCGCTCAACCAGAACGGGGTCTTCTCCCTGACCCAACAGGGCACGCTGCTTTCGGGTACCTACGAACTGGACGGCGGGTGGACCGGCAGCTTGCAGGGTACCCTGGTCAATCGCAAGGTTTACCTGGTGCGGATCGACTCCCGCCTCGGCCGCTCGATGGAGTTCGAGGGCTACCTGTCCGGCGACGCCAAGACGATCCGCGGCACGTGGCTGAACTACGAGCTGGCCGGACAGGACGGCTCGACCGGTCAGTGGACCGCAACCCGCGCTCCGCGCCGCTGACATCGAGGATCCGTGTCCTTCGAACTTCACAGCGCCGTCCGCTATCTCCGGCACAGTCTGGGCCGCACGGCGCTGTTGGTCGGAGCGGTGATGGTCGGCACCGCGGCGCTGGTGATCGCCTTCGCGCTGTCGACGGGCATGGAACACGACGTTCGGGAGCGGGTCTTCGGCAGTTCGGCCCACATCACCGTGCTCAGCAACTACGGAGAGTTTCGCGACGCCGAGGCGCTGGTCCAGCGGGTCGAGGCGTCTCCGGGGGTCGTGTCCGCGTCGCCGGTGCTCTACACCCCGGCGATGCTGACCACCCAGAGCATGGACGCGCCGACCTACGCCGAGGTCCAGGGGGTCGACCCCGACGGCCATGACGCGGTGCACCCCCAGCAGGACGGGGAGTTCTTCTCCCTGCTCGCCGGGGCCACGGCGACCGGCCGCGCGGGCATCCTGCTCAACCAGGAACTGGCCGACGACATGGTCGTGGGCCGGGGGGATCTGGTGCGCGTGCTGGCTCCCAGCGTGACCCTGACCCCCCTCGGTCCGATCCCCAAGAGCCATCTGTTCGAGGTGGTCGGAACCTACGAGTCCGGCTACTACCTGGATGCCCAGCGGGCCTACGTCTCGCTGGCCTCGGCGCGGAAGATCCTGCGAGCCGAGGATCGGAGCAGTTGGGTCGACGTGCGCATCGACGATATCCACCGGCTCGAGCCGATGAAGGAATCGTTGCGGGAGCTGCTGGCGCCGGGTTGGACCGTGACCGATCTGGTCGAGACCAACCGGGAGCTGTTCAAGGCGATGAAGCTGGAGCGCCTGGCGTTGACCCTGGCGATCAGCCTGATCGTCACCGTGGCGGCGCTCAACATCCTGCTGACCCTGCTGTTGATGGTCACCGGCAAGGTCAAGGAGATCGGCATCCTCTCGGCCATGGGCGCCGACTCGGGAAAGATCGCCCGGGTGTTCGTGCTTCAGGGGCTGATCATCGGATTGGTCGGCACCCTGCTCGGGGTGGCCACCGGCTGGGGGCTGTCGGCGCTGCTCGATCACTACTCGGTGATCCAGCTCGACCCGGACGTGTATTACCTGGAGTACGTGCCCTTCCGCACCCAGGTGGGCCATCTGATCCAGATCGCGGTGCTCGCCGTGACCATGTCGGTGCTGGCCACCCTCTATCCGGCCTACAAGGCCTCCCGGCTCGATCCGGTCCAGGCGCTACGTTATGAGTGAGCCGGTGCTGGTCGCCGAGGGCCTGTGCAAGGCCTACGACGGGGTCGAGCGCATCACGGTGCTCGACGAGCTGGACCTGAGCGTCGACGCCGGCGATTCGGTGGCGGTGGCCGGGGTCTCGGGGGTCGGGAAATCGACCCTGCTGCATCTTCTCGGTGGCCTCGACCGGCCCGATGCCGGCCTGGTGCGTTTCCACGGGGAATCCCTCGGCGGATTCGATGCCGCCCGGTTGGCCGCCTATCGCAACCGCCACGTCGGATTCGTCTTCCAGTTCCACCACCTGCTGCCCGAGTTCACCGCCCTGGAGAACGTGATGGTTCCCCTGAGGATCGGAGGAACCGAGCGGGAGGGGGCGGACCGGGCCCGGTTCCTGCTGGACCGTCTGGGGCTGGGCTCCCGGCTCCAGCACCGTCCCTCCCAGCTCTCGGGAGGGGAGCAGCAGCGGGTCGCGGTGGCCCGGGCCCTGGCGGTCGAGCCCACCCTGGTGCTCGCCGACGAGCCGACGGGAAATCTCGACCCCGCGACCGGTCTGGCGGTGTTCGAGACCCTGCGGGAGCTCCAGGACGAGCAGACCTTT
>CAZBZH010000292.1:0-5896 GCA_964496265.1 uncultured Acidobacteriota bacterium
GGCGAACTTCCGCCGTCGCGGAGCGCGGGCGTGCTCCCGGGCCTCGCGCTTCGACTGCTCCACATCGCGAACGACCTTCTCGACCAGAGCCTTGTCGTCGAAGACCGGCTCCTGCCCCTTGACCGCCTCGGTTTCCTGCGCCATCCGGACTCCACCCTCCCGCCAGAGGTGCAGAATCGGCGGATCGCCCCGGAACTTGAGGATTTTCTGAGGCGGAGTGCGGAACGCCCGCTGGTCCGGGCGAACCCGGGCTAGGGAACGCTAGGGGACGACGGTTCCGGCCTTTTCCTCGTCGTCGACGGTCAGCACCTTGTTGCCCTCGCCGATCAACACGACCTGGGGCTTGTGGTCCCGGACGTGGCTCTCCTTGACGGCGGCGAAGGCGCAGATGATCAGCTTGTCGCCGATCTCGACCAGCCGGGCGGCGGCGCCGTTGACGCAGCACTCGCCGCTGCCGGGGGTGCCCTCGATCAGGTAGGTGGTGAAGCGGTTCCCGTTGTCGACGTCGTAGATGTCGATCTGCTCGTAGGGCAGCATGTCGCAGGCGGCCATCAGCTCGGGATCGAGGGTCAGGCTACCGACGTACTGGACCTGCCGCTCCGTGACACGGATGCGGTGGACCTTGGCGCGCAACATCTGGCGGGTGACGATTCCGGTGTCGGACATGGCGAAAAACTCCTCTGGGTCGCCCGCGGGCGGACCGCTGGACGCCTGGATTCTTTATAGCACGGCGGGCGTTTTGCGGCCGGAGCGCGGAAACTCCTAGCTGACGCGGATCTCCGCGTTGTCCAGCAGGCGGGTTTCGCCGGCGTAGACCGCCAGGACCAGCAGCATCTCCCCCTCGACGGCGGAGACCGGGTTGAGGTCCCGGGGGTCGACCAGCTCCACGTAGTCCACCTTGAGCAGCGGCTCCGCCTCGATGACCTCCCGGGCGGCGGCCATCACCTCTTCGGGGTCGCGGATCCCCTCGGCAACCACGTGGCGAGCCGCCTGCAGCGCCCGCGGGATCGCCCCCGCCGCCCGGCGCTGCTCCACCGTGAGGAAACGGTTGCGGCTGCTCAGCGCCAGCTCGTCCTCGTCCCGCACGATCGGCAGGACCAGGATCTCCACGTCGATCATCAGATCCTTGACCAGCCGCTGGATGATCACCGCCTGCTGGGCGTCCTTCTGACCGAAGGCGGCCACGTGGGGATGCACGATGTTGAGCAGCTTGGTGACCACCGTCGTCACGCCGCGGAAGTGCCCCGGCCGGCTCTTGCCCTCGAGCTTGCGCGACAACCCCTCGACCTCGACGATGGTGGCGTGGCCGTCGGGGTAGACCTCCTCGGGCTCGGGGTGGAACAGATAGTCGACCCCCTCGGCGATACACAGGTCCGCATCCCGCTTGATGTCCCGGGGGTACTCGGAAAGGTCCTCTCCGGCCCCGAACTGCTTGGGATTGACGAACACCGAGACCACGACGATATCGGCCAGCTCCTTGACCCGTCGCACCAGGGACAGGTGCCCCTCGTGCAGGCTGCCCATGGTCGCGACGAAGCCGACCTTGCGCCCGGACTCACGCTCCTTGCGGGCGATCTCCCTCATCGAGAGGATGCGGCGAACGATATCCATCGAGAGCGACCTCTCAGGTGGTGGAAGCGGGTTTGGCCGAGCCGTAGGTCTCACGCTCGGCAGGGAACGAGCCGTCCCGCACGTCGTCGACCCAGCGCCGGATCGCGTCGACCTGGTTGTCGAGGATGTCGGCGTACTGGCGCACGAACTTCGGCGGCTTCTCGGGCAGCAGACGCAGCAGGTCGTGGAACACCAGCACCTGGCCGTCGCAGGCCGCGCCGGCTCCGATGCCGATGGTCGGCACCGGCACCTCGGCGGTGATGCGCTCGGCCAGATCCGCCGGCACCCCTTCGAGCACGATGCCGATCACGCCGGCCTCGACCAGGGCGTGGGCGTCCCGCACCATCGCCTCGGCGGCCTCGCTCTCGCGGCCCTGGACCTTGAACCCACCCATCGGCAGCACCGACTGGGGGGTCAGCCCCAGGTGGCCCATCACCGGGATCTCGGCGTTGCGAATCGCCTCGATCATCGGCAGCCGCTTGCGCCCACCCTCGAGCTTGACCGCGTCGGCGCCCGAGTCGCGGACCAGCCGCGCGGCGTTGCGCACGCTGTCCTCGGGGCTCACGTGGTAGGTCATCCACGGCATGTCGACCACCATCAGCGCCCGCTTGCGCCGGCGGCCGACCGCCCGGGCGTGGTGCAGGATGTCCTCCAGGGTCACCTGGAGGGTGCTGTCGTAGCCCAGGATCACGTTGCCCAGGGAGTCGCCGACCAGCAGGCAGTCCACGCCCGCGGCTTCCGCCGCAACCGTCGTGGCCGCATCGTAGGTGGTCAGCATGACAAGGCGTTCGCCGCCCTTACGCGCCCGGAAACCGGGAACCGTCAATCTTTCCTTCATGAGGCACTCCTTCTCCCCGCCACGCTGCGGCCGGCGCCGCCCGCTCGGTCGAGGGAATTAAGCCGTTCAGGAACCCATCGGTTGATAGTACTGCACCCCCCGCTCCATCTTGCGGATCTGCTCGATCAGCTCGTCCAGGTGCTCCTCGCGGTGGACGAAGTCGATGGAGGTGGTGTCGATCACCAGCAGCGGTGTCTGGGTGTAGTGGAAGAAGAAGTAGTTGTACGCCTTGTTGACCTCGTTGATGTAGGCCTCGGAGATCGGCGCCTCGTACTCCCGGTTGCGCTTCTTGATGCGCTCCAGCAGGCGTGAGGTCTTGGCCTGCAGGTAGATCACCAGGTCCGGCTTGGGCACCTGGGGCTCCAGCATGTCGTAGAGCTTGTCGTAGATCAGCAGTTCGCTGTCGTTGAGATTCAGGTAGGCGAAGATCTTGTCCTTGGGAAAGATGAAGTCGCAGATCGTGATCTGGTTGAACAGATCCCGCTGCTGAAGCTGCTGCAACTGCTGGTTGCGGGTCAGCAGGAAGAACAGCTGCGCCTGAAAGGCCGCGCCCCCCTTGTCCTCGTAGAAGTCCTTGAGGAACGGGTTCTCGATATCCTCGAGGACCTTGTGGGCGTCGAACTTCTTTTCGAGCAGATCGACGAACGAGGTCTTCCCGACACCGATGGGACCCTCGACCGCGATCGACCTGAATTTCATGGAAGCTCCCGAAGTAGCGCCGAATTATAGCAGGGTGAGGGGCCCGACCCGCTCGACCTCGGGCTCCGCTTCCCGCAGCCGCTCGATCACCGCCGCGATCGGTTCCCCGGTCTCGGGATGGCGCAGGCCCGGCTCGATCTCGGCCAGCGGGACCAGCACGAAGCGCCGCCGCCACATCCTGGGGTGGGGCAGCACCAGCCGGGGGCGGCGGATCCGGTAGGGGCCCATGGCCAGCAGATCCAGGTCGATGACCCGGGGCTCGTTGGCCCGGCCGGAGCGGATCCGGCCCATCCGGCGCTCGATCCCCTGCAGCCGGTCCCGCAGCCGGAAGGGCCGGCGGCCGGCGGACAGGGCCAGCACCGCGTTGCGGAAGGGCCGGGGGTCCTCGCAGCCCACCGCGGCGGTCTCCCAGATCGAGGAGGCGGCCCGCAGCCGAATCCCCTGCTCCCGGAGCAACTCGACCGCCCGCCGCAGGTGGCCGTCCCGGTCCCCCAGATTGCTGCCCAGTCCGACGAGTGCCTTCACCTCTCCATGGTAGCCAGAAAGGGGCGGCCGCCGCGGACGGGTTGCCCCGCCGACGGGGGTGTTGATCGAAACGCCCTACCCCGCTAAGATTCGCGGTTGCCCCGGCCTGTTGAAGGCCCCGGCTCCGCCCCTCGGCCCACGAGAGCCCGCTCCCATTCGGAGGTACCGCGACCCCATGGCGAAGAAGCAAGCTGTATCCAACCGTTCCGAAGCTTACGAGAAGCTGCTGGCCGACTACGGCAAGGCCGTCGAGGCGGTGCGCAAGGGCGACTTCGCCGGCGCCCAGAAGCAGCTCGAGGCCCTGCGCTCGCAGACCGGCGAGGAAGACGAGCTGGCCGACCGCATCCGCACCTATCTGACCATCTGCGAGCAGCGCATGGCTCCGGCCCAGCCCGAGCCGCAGAACGGCGAGGAGCGCTACCTGCGGGCGGTGGTCCTGGCCAACGACGGACAGCTCGAGCAGTCCCTGCACCTGCTGAACCAGTGCCTCAACGAGACCCCCGGCTCGGCCAGCCTGCTCTACGCCCGGGCCTCGGTCTGGGCGCTCCAGGGCAACGGCCAGGCCGCCGTGGCCGACCTGCAGCAGGCCATCGCCATCGAGCCCACCCTGCGCTTCCAGGCGACCAACGATCCGGACTTCGAGAAGGTCCGCGACGACGCCTCGTTCATCGACATCATCGAGCCGACCCCGACCGGAGCCTAACGTGGCCAAGCAATCCCGCTCCCCCCTGACCGTGCTGATCCTCGCAGCCGGGAAGGGCACCCGTATGCGTTCCGACACGATCAAGCTGCTCCACGAGGTGGCCGGCCGTCCGATGGTCGCCCACGTCCTGGAGGCGGCCCGGGGGCTCAAGCCCCGGCGCACCATCACCGTCGTCGGCCACCAGGCCGAGCGGGTCGAACAGGCGCTGAGCGGCGAGAGCGATGCCTTCGTCCTGCAGAAGGAGCAGCGGGGCACCGGCCACGCCGTGATGCAGGCCGCCGCCGAGCTGGGCAAGTCGAAGCGGGGCACGGTGCTGATCCTCAACGGCGACCTGCCGACGCTGCGCACCGCCACCCTGCGCCGCCTGGTCAACCGCCACCAGCGCAGCGGGGCGCACATGACCCTGATGAGCGCGGTGCTCGACGACGCCAGCGGCTACGGCCGCATCGTCCGGGACGCCAAGGGGGGCTTCCAGCGGATCGTCGAGCACAAGGACGCCGACGCCGCCGAGCGGCAGATTCCCGAGATCAACTGCGGGATCTACTGCGCCCGGGTCGACAAGCTGCTGCCGGTGCTGGAGAAGCTCCGTCCCGACAACGCCCAGGGGGAGTACTACATCACCGACGCCGTGCACTACATGCTCGAGCGCAAGGGGCTGGTCGAGGCGGTCTGCCACGACGACGCCGAGGAGGTGCTGGGGGTCAACAACCGCGCCGAACTGGCCCGGGCCTCGGTGACCCTCTACGGCCGCCACGCCGCGACCCTGCAGGACCGGGGCGTGACCCTGATGGACGCCTCCCGCACCTGGATCGATCCCCGGGCCCGGGTCGGTGCCGACACGGTGATCTACCCCGACGTCTACATCGAGGGCGCCAGCAAGATCGGCAAGAACTGCATGATCCGCCCGGGGTGCCGTATCTCCGGCTCCACCGTGGGCAACGGCTGCGAGATCAAGGATCACAGCGTCGTGCTGGACAGCAAGATCGGCAACGACGCGGCGGTGGGCCCCTTCGCCCACCTGCGGCCCGGCTCGGATCTGGCCGCCGAGGTCAAGATCGGCAACTTCGTCGAGATCAAGAAGACCCGCATGGGCAAGGGGGCCAAGGCCTCCCACCTGAGCTACCTGGGAGACGCCGAGATCGGCTCGGGCAGCAACATCGGGGCAGGCACCATCACCTGCAACTACGACGGCGTGAACAAGCACCGGACCGAGCTCGGATCCGGGGTATTCATCGGCAGCGACACCCAGCTGGTCGCCCCGGTCAAGCTGGGCAAGGGCGCCTACGTGGGCGCCGGCAGCACGGTGACCCAGGATGTGCCCCCCGGGGCCCTGGCAGTCAGCCGGACCAAACAGACCAATATCAAGGGCTGGGTGGCCCGCAAGCAGAAACGCAAGGACAAGGGCTCGAAATAAGGCCCCGCACAACTTGCGGTCCTGCGCCCTCGTCATATCTTGGGACCTTGTAGTGGTCCCCTCCTTCGCCCTTTGGGCTTCGGAGGGCAGGCCCTCCGCCAGCCGG
>CAZBZH010000293.1:0-5880 GCA_964496265.1 uncultured Acidobacteriota bacterium
GGCCGGGCGAGCGCCGGGGGCGGCGGGGGAGGCGCCGGGGAAGGTCTCGATGCCCTCGAGCATGCCTCGTGGGATGCGTTGGTGCAGGCCACGCCTCTGGGCAAGCAGGGGGAACTGGCCCTCGATCCGGCGTGGTTGCGCGGCCGGGCGGTGCTGGATGCGGTTTACGGCCCGAGAGCGACGCCGCTGATCGAAGCGGCCCGGGAACGGGGCCTCGCCGCCATCGACGGTTTTGCCCTGCTCGTGGCCCAGGCAGTGGTCCAGTTCGAGCATCACGCGGGGGTGCGGCCCGATCCCGAGGTCATGGCCCAGGCGGGTGCGGGGTGGCTGCAGTCTCGAGCCCCGGCGGCCTCTTGACCTGCCGGGGTGCCCGTCCTAACCTCGCAGCGGCGCCTGTTTTTCAGCGAGGAGATTCCGTGAAGCGAGGTCTGATCGTCGCGTCGTTGCTGGCCCTGCTGTTCATCGGCGCGTCCTGTGAATTGCGTGAGGAGATCCGCGGGGTACCGACCCAGGGGCAACTCGATCGCAAGCTCTCCCGCTTCGCCTACATCGAGGACGGCGACCTGATCACCCTGGTGGTCAGCGTCAACGCCACCCGCTTTCGCGAGGGGGAGGACTACATTCCCTTCGAGGTCGCCCTGGCCAACACCGGCGTCAAGCGCCTGCAGCTAGGCCGGGAGTCCTTCGAGCTGGTCGACGCCGAGGGCAACCGCTATCCGATGGCCCTGACCCGGGAGTTGATCGAGGGGTACAACTTCCTCGATCCCGACGTGCGTCTGGCCGAGCTGGAAGGTTTGACCTTCGACAAGTTCGCCGCGCTGACCCGCTACCGCACCAAGTTCTCGCCGACCCGCGCCGGCATCTTCAACGATCGCACCGGCCGCGCCGAGGTGATCGAGTCGACCGAGTTGATCCGGGACAACCTGATCCTGCCGCGCTTCGGCTACATCGTCGACATGCTGTACTTCCCGGCGCCGGCGGACGGCGTGCTGGGCAAGGAGTTCGAGTTGTTCGTCAGCTCGCCCAACCTGGAAGAGCCGGTCTACGTGCGTTTCCGGGTGCCGGAATAGAGCGGCCGGCTGCGAGATGAGCGAACAATCCCAGGGGCCCGGCGGCTTCCCGATCATCGAAACCGACGAGGGCTTTGCCCAACGCCTCGACGAACGCGACCCGCTGCGGGAGATGCGCAACGAGTTTCGCTTGCCGACGGGACCCGACGGGGAGCCGGCGGTCTACCTGTGCGGCAATTCCCTGGGTCTCCAGCCCAGGGGCACCGCGGCGGCGATCGAGCAGGAACTCGAGGACTGGGCCAGGCTGGCGGTGGACGCCCACTTCGACGGCGCCAACCCCTGGTACAGCTACCACGAGGCCTTCCGCGAGCCCGCGGCCCGCTTGGTCGGGGCCGAACCTCGCGAGGTCGTGGTGATGAACAGCCTCACGGCCAACCTGCATCTGATGATGGTCTCGTTCTACCGGCCGGAGGGGAGCCGCTACAAGATCCTGATGGAGGCGGACGCCTTTCCCTCGGACAACTACGCGGTTCGCTCCCAGGTGCGTTTCCACGGTTACGAGCCCGACGACGCCATCGTGTTGGTGCGACCCCGGGAGGGGGAGGCGTGTCTGCGGCCCGAGGACATTCTCGAGAGTATCGAGAAGCACGGGCGGGAAACCGCGCTGGTGCTGTTTCCCGGTGTCGGTTACTACAACGGCCAGGCCTACGATCTGGCGGCGATCGCCGCGGCGGCGCGCAAGCAGGGCTGCCGGGTCGGGTTCGATCTGGCCCACGCCGCCGGCAACCTGCCGCTCAGTCTGCATGACGACGGCGCCGATTTCGCCGTCTGGTGTTCCTACAAGTACCTGAACGCCGGGCCCGGCGCGGTGGCCGGCTGTTTCGTCCACGCGCGCAACGGGGGAGACAGAACCCTTCCTCGTTTCGCCGGCTGGTGGGGCAATGACCCCAAGACCCGCTTCCGCATGCACCTCGAGGAGGAGTTCGTCCCGGTCGAGGGCGCGGACGGCTGGCAGCTGAGCAATCCGCCGGTGTTGGCCCTGGCGCCGCTGCGGGCATCGCTGGCGCTTTTTGACCGGGCGGGGATGACCTCGTTGCGGGCCAAGTCGGTGTCCCTGACCGGCTACATGGCGGGGATGCTGGACAAGCTCTGCGCCGA
This sequence comes from uncultured Acidobacteriota bacterium, assembly GCA_964496265.1. Lineage (GTDB taxonomy): Bacteria > Acidobacteriota > Polarisedimenticolia > Polarisedimenticolales > Polarisedimenticolaceae > Mor1. Next base: position 2,169 of record CAZBZH010000293.1, read on the forward strand.
GCGGGTCGAGGTCATCACTCCCGCGGACTCGCGGCAGCGGGGCTGCCAGCTATCGCTCAAGGTGCGGCACGAGCGCCCCCGGGAAGTATTCGAGGCGTTGCAACGGGAGGGAGTGGTCGGCGACTACCGCGAACCCGGGGTGATCCGGGTCGCGCCGGTGCCGCTCTACAACACCTTCCACGATGCCTGGCGCTTCGTGCAGGTGCTGGACCGGGCGACCCGCTGAGCGCATTGGAACTGGAGTATCCATGGAACTGACCTACGGAACCTACCTGCACATCGAGCGCTTGCTGCAGCTTCAGGAGCCCCGCTCCGAACCCGCCGAGCACGATGAAACGCTGTTCATCATCATCCACCAGACCTACGAGCTGTGGTTCAAGCAGCTGATCCACGAGTTCGACAAGATCCGCCGGGACTTCAGCGCCGGCGACCTGTATGGCGCGATCCACACCTTCAAGCGGACGCGCACCATCATGAAGACCCTGGTGCAGCAGCTGGACATCCTCGAAACCATGACCCCGACCTCCTTCGCCGCGTTTCGGGATCGCCTGGACACCGCGTCCGGCTTTCAGTCGGTGCAGTTTCGCGAGCTGGAGTTCCAGCTCGGCTACAAACGGCCCGAGACCTTCAGCTTCTACGACGAGAGCTACCCCGGCTACGCCCGTTTGCGCGAGCGGTTGACGACCCGCTCGGTGGTCGATCACTTCTACGATTTTCTCGAGCAGCGGGGGGCCACGATCCCCGACGAGTTGCGCAAGCGTCCCGCCGACGCCGCGGCCATGCCGTCGGAGCCGCTCCAGGACGAGATCGTGCGGCTGCACGAGAGCCAGCCGGACCTGGTGATCCTGATCGAACTGATGACCGACTTCGACGAGGGCCAACAGGAGTGGCGCTATCGCCACGTCAAGATGGTCGAGCGCACCATCGGCAACAAGCGCGGCACCGGCGGCAGCCTGGGCGTGGAGTTCCTGCGCAAGTCGCTGTTCAAGCCGGTGTTCGAGGACCTCTGGGCGATTCGCCACCGATTCTGATTCGGCGCGGCCTCGCCCGACGCCGGGTCCCCGGAGCTCCGAGATGCTCTACGACATCACCCCGCCGGTTTCGCCGAAGCTGCAGGTCTGGCCTGGAGATACGCCTGCTTCCCGGGAAGTGCTGATGGACATGGCCCGGGGGGATAACCTGACCCTGTCGACCCTGCGAGCTACCGTGCACCTCGGGGCTCACGCCGACGCGCCGAGCCACTACGGTGCCGACGCGCCGTCGATCGAGCAGCGAGATCTCGAGCCCTACCTGGGGCGTTGCCAGGTGGTGCGGGTGGATGCCGAGCGGGGCGCCCGGATGGGGCCGGAGCTCTTGCCCGACCCGCTGCTGGCGCCGCGGCTGCTGTTCTCCACCGGGACGTACGCCCCCGAGGCCGAGCCTTTCGACGAGAACTTCGCCGCCTTCGAGCCGGCGTTGATCGACGCCTTCGCCACGGGCGGAGGGCGCCTGATCGGTCTCGACACGCCGAGCGTCGATCTGTTCCGCTCCAAGGATCTCCCCAGCCACGCGCGCTGCCTGGCCCACGACCTGGCGATTCTGGAAGGGGTCGTGCTCGCCGGCGTGCCCGAAGGGGTCTACGAACTGATCGCGCTGCCGCTCAAACTGGTCGGCTTCGACGCCAGCCCGGTCCGCGCGGTGTTGCGCGCCCTGGCGGAATGACCCGCGGCGGACATCCGCGGTTCGGCCGGGCACGTGCCTCGAAGGACGTTCCAGACGCCGCGCGTTAGTCGATGGTGGCGATGACCTTCAGCTCCACCGCGATCGGGGTCGGCAGCGACCCGACCTCGATGGTGGTGCGGGTCGGCTGGTTGTCGGCGAAGTGTTCGGCGTAGAGCGCGTTGAAGGTCTTGAAATCCGCCTTCATGTCCGTCAGGAAGACCTGCACATCGACGATGCGGTCCCAGCCGGAGCCCGAGTCCTCGAGCACGGTGCGCACGTTCTCGAACACCGACAGGGTCTGGGCGGTGATGTCGTAGTCGACGATGTTGCGCGCGGCGTCGAGGGTCACGCCGGGGATCTCCTTGGTACCCCGCTTGCGCGGCCCGATGCCCGAGAGGAACAGCAGGTTGCCGACCCGGCGGGAGTGGGGGAAGGCGCCCACCGGCTCCGGGGCGCGTTGGCTGACGAACTTGCGGTCTTCGCTCATGAGTCCCTTTCGGGCAGGTCGTAGGGCACCTGCACGCAGACGTTCTTCGGTTCGGTGAAGAAGCGTAGCGCCTCCTCGCCACCTTCGCGCTCGACGCCGCTCTGTTTCATCCCGCCGAAGGGCACCCGCAGGTCGCGCAGCAGCCAGCAGTTGACCCAGACCGTGCCGCTCTCCAGGCGGTCGGCGACCCGGTGAGCCCGGCTGAGATCCCGGGTCCAGAGAGACGCGGCCAGCCCGTAGGGGGTGCCGTTGGCCATCTCGATCAGGTCCTGCTCATCGTCGAAGGGAATCAGCGAGGCGACCGGGCCGAAGATCTCCTCCTGGTTGACCCTGCAGCCGGCGTCGAGGCCGGTGACCACCGTCGGCGCGACGAAGAAGCCCCGGCGGCAGCGCTCGGGTAGCTCGGGGACCTCGAGGCCGCCGGTGAGCAGGGTGCCCCCCTCCTTCTCGGCGAGCTCGATGTAGCCGCGGATCTTGTCCCGGTGGGCGGCGCTGACCACGGCCCCCTGGTCGGTGCCCGGCTCCAGCGGGTCGCCGACCCGTAGCTCGCGGGCGGCGGCGGCGAAACGGTCCTTGAACGGCTCGAAGATGCTGCGCTGGACGAAGATGCGGGAGCCGCACAGGCAGATCTGCCCCTGGTTGGTGAACGCGGCCCGCAAGGTCGCCGGGACGACCTCGTCGAGGTCGACGTCGCCGAAGACCACCGTCGGGTTCTTGCCGCCCATTTCCAGGGCGACCTTCTTGAACATCGGCGCGGTGACCGAGGCGATGGTCCGGCCGGTCACGGTGCCGCCGGTGAAGGCGACGGTGCCCACATCGGGGTGCGCGGTCAGCGGGCCACCAGTCTTGGGGCCGAGCCCGTGGACGATGTTCAACACGCCGGCGGGGAAGCCGATCTCGCGACAGACCTCGCCGAGCATGAACGCCGTCCGGGGCGTCAACTCCGACGGCTTGGCCACCACCGTGTTCCCGGTGGCCAGCGCCGGGGCGATCTTCCAGGTGAACAGGTACAGCGGGAGGTTCCAGGGGGAGATGCAGCCCGCCACCCCCCGGGGCCGCCTGAGGGTGTAGTTCAGCGCGGTGTGGTCGGTGGCGTGGGATTCCGAGCGGAAGTGGGTCACCGCCGTGGCGAAGAAACGCAGGTTGGCCACGCCCCGGGGGATGTCCATCCGCCGGGCCAGCGCCAGGGGTTTGCCGTTGTCGACGGACTCCGCCTGGGCGAACTCTTCCAGGCGCTCCTCGATGCGGTCGGCCAGCCGCAGCATCCAGCGGGTGCGTTCTTCCGCCGGGGTGGTCGACCAGCCGGGAAATGCCCGGACCGCCGCCGCCACCGCCTGTTCGATATCCCGCTCGTCACTGTCCGGGATGCTGCCGTAGGCCTGGCCCGTCGCCGGCTCGATGTTGTCGAGGGTGCCGCCCCCCGCCGCGGGCCGGGATGCGCCGTCGATGTAGTTCTGGAGCTGGCTCAAGGGTCTCTGCGCAAAGGGGCCGGGGCCGATTCCGGAGGAGGGAAGCGGGGCGGGC
>CAZBZH010000294.1:0-5871 GCA_964496265.1 uncultured Acidobacteriota bacterium
CAGCCCGAGGTGTCGACGCCGGTGCAGTCGCCGGCGCAGGCCAGGGTTCCGCCGCCGCAGCCGAAGTCGGCGCAGGTCTGGCCGCCCAGGTCGGTGCCGTCGCAGATCTCGCCGGGGTCGGTGTTGCCGTTGCCGCAGAAGGCGCCGCCGCCGGGGGTGATGCCCGCGCCGTAGACGTCGACCGAGGCGCTGCTGCCGCCGGACTCATCGCGGTTGTCGGTGAAGATCGCGATCATGTTGTCGACCACGATGTCCAGGCCGTTGTAGTCCCCCCACTCGAAGCCGTCGTTGATCTTGGGAGACTGGACGCTGGTGACCCGCTCGGGGGTCGACCAGGTCACCGCACCGTCGGTGGAGAAGCTGTAGAACAGGTCGACCGAGGTGCGGCCCGGGTCCCGGCGGGTGTCGTAGTAGACGACGTGCACGGTGCCGTCGGGACCGACCGCCAGCCACTGGTGGAAACGGTCGACGGTGTTGGCGTCGGCGGTCTCATGCGGCGTGCTGGTGTTCCAGGTCGCGCCGCCGTCCCGGGAGTAGGCCACGGTGATCCGCGAGTGGTTGTCGGCGGGCGAGGGCTGCTCCGGGCCGTTGACCAGATCGGTCCAGGCCGCGTAGATGCTGCCGTCGAAGCTGCCGCCCGAGAGGTCCGCGTCGGCGGAGACGTAGATGAAGACCCGGCGGGTGTCCATCGCCGGAATCGCGTAGTCGAAGGAACCCTCGGTGTTGGTCATCACGATCGGCGTGCCGAAGGTGACGCCGCCGTCGGTAGACTTGGCCAGCCGCATGGTGCTGCCGCTGAAGCCGGGCCAGATGTAGTAGACGTGGCCGTTGCCGTCGGTGGTGATGTCGCTGCCGATGCCCAGGTTGGCGCCGTCCGAGGGCAGCGACTGGGTTGCGAAGGTCGCGCCGAAGTCGGTCGAACGGGCGAACTGCATCACGTTGCCGTCGTGCCAGGTGACGTAGATGTTGTCCTTGAACGGCGACGAGGCGTGCTTGTCGACGTGCAGGTACTCCTTGTCGGAGCCGCTGCCGAAAGCGCGGATCGGGTCGCCGCCGGGCAGGTCCGCCAGGCTGTCCCAGGTCTGTCCGTTGTCGTCGCTGCGGTAGAAGTAGACCTGGCCCGGCGCGAAGGGGCCGGTGCTGCCCAGGCTGGTGGTGTAGGCGAAGCCGCCGTCGGAGGACCAGTCCACCGCCGGGTCGCAACAGGATTCAGCGGCCCGGGGCAGGGAGGTCACGGTCCAGGTCTGTCCGCCGTCGCTGGAGTAGTACATGGTCTGCGGGTCGATCGGGCCGTTGCTGCCGGCGATCACCAGATCGGTGTTGACCGGACTGACCTTGATCGCCGACTCGGCGCCGCCGTTGGGCGTGCTGATACGCACCTCGCCCGAGAGCGCCGCGGCGCGGGACTCGTTGGAGCCCGTGCTCAGGTCGAGCTGGAAGCGATCGTCCTTGCGGTAGACCTTCTTGTAGTGCTGTCCGTCGACCAGGTAGCCGCCGAAGCGGGTGCGGAAGAACGGCACGGCGCTGCGCGGGTACTGGGCCACGCCGGTGCGGCGCAGGTTGGGCCAGTTCTTGCGCAGGATCACCCGGTAGAACGCCGGGATCGGGTCGTGGAGCAGATGCTCGTCGGGGGAGAGCAGCCGCAGGTCTTCCAGGGTCAGTTGGTAGTTACGGTCGTCCCACGGGCCGAAGCGGGTGAGTGAGGCGTAGTTGACCCGGGTGTCGGCCCCGCGGGCCTGCACGATCCGGATCGTTTGCTCGGTGTCGATGTAGGTCGGTGACTGGGCGACGGACTGAGCCTGCGGCCCGGAGACGGCAATGCCGCAAATGCAGACGGCCAGGAAAGCCGAGAATACTCCTGCGAATCGCATCCTTGTTTCCCTCCTCCAGATGGTCGCTGTGCCATCCAAGGCGGGGAAGATGGACTCGATTTGTATCGAATGTGATTCAGGAACGACTTTTCCGCGAAAGTTGTCCGATGGTTGCGGACGCTAGTTCAGCAGGCTGGTGTCGATGCCCCGTCGTTCCAGTACCGCAACGGCCCGTTTCAGCGTCTTGGCCTCGCCGGTTTCCCGGGCGGCAATGGCCAGCAGCAGCCATGCCGGCGTCCCGGTGTCCTGGCGGCGTTTGAGCACCGTCCGCCGGAGACGTTTGTAGGCCGACCGTGGATCGCCGCTGAGCAGATCGAGCCGGCTCTCGGCCTGGACCGTGGGGATGTTCTTGTCGGTCTCCCGGACGGTCTCGATTTCCCGGCGGGCGGCGTCGAGGCGTCCCTGGTCCAGCATCAGCCAGGCGAGCTGGCGCCGGATCTGGGCGTCCAACGACTTGCCCTCTTCCTCCTGCCGCTCCCGGGCCCGATCGCTGCGGGCCTCCGGCGCGACCGGCCGCCCCAGGGCCTGGCGGAACCGTTGCTCCGCCTCGTCGAGATCGCCGGCGGCGGTGGCATCGAGCCCGCGGTAGAACGCCATCCGTTTGGGCGCGTCGGTCTCCGAGAAGAAGCGGCCGAAGACCTCCTCCTGAGGGTCGAAGCGCATGCTCAGCGGCTTGTGCTCGAGGGGTACCTCGAAGCTGTACTCGGTGCCCTTCAGCCCGATGCGGCCGACGATCCACTGATTGGGCCGTTCGATCGGCGCCGCCGTCACTTCCTGTTTCTTCTTGCGCCGTTTCTTGCGGGAGCTGTCGTCTTCGTTGCCTGACTCTTCCTCGGCCAGTTCCTCATTGAGAATGCCGATGCGGAAGGGGGCGATCAGCTGGGATTCCTCGACGTCGATCTGGCCCACCGTCTCCCGCTTCACGTCGAGCTTGCCGTTCCGGCGGCTCAGCGACCAGTTGTAGCGCCACGGAGTCTGCTGCCGGGTCTTACCCGAGATCAGCCAGCCCTCGCCCTCCTCGTTTTCGCGAGCCTCCCACTGGTAGTACACCTCGGGCAGGCCGGTGCCGTAGACGTACTGATCGCGGAACCAGCTGAAGTCGCTGGCGAACAGCACCTCCATCGCCTTGAGGAAGTCGTCGGTGCTCATCGAGTGGCCGGCGGTTCGGGAGTAGATCTGCTTCAACCCTCGGAGGAAGTTCTCCTCGCCTACCGACTGGGCCAACATGTTCAGCAACACCGCGCCCTTCTCGTAGACGAGGGTGGTGTAGGCGCCGTCCGCCAGGCTCGAGTCCAACCGCGCTCCCAGCACGATCGGGCCGATCGCCTCGAAGGGGCGTCCGTCCCGGGTGGTGAGGTTGATGATGCGTTTCCAGAAGCTGATCGGGTTGAACAGCGGCTTTTCCTCGGGGCGGAGGCGGTGTTTGATCCACATCAGCGTGGCGTGGTTGGCCATCGCCTCGCTGAGCCACTGGTCCCGGTAGCCCTTCCAGCCGATCTGGTTGCCCCACCACTGGTGGGACAGCTCGTGGATGATCGTGTTGCGCCGGTCCTCGATGCCGTAGAGCAGGTGCATGATGCCGTAGGGCTGCAGGATGAACGAAGACAGGCTGACGAAGCCGAGCAGGCCCTGGGAGTAGTCCCGGGGCGCGCTGACCACCGTCAGGTAGTCCAGCGGGTAGGGGCCGTAGATTTCCTCGAAGTATTCAAGCCCGTCGGCCAGCGTATCCAGCACCTGGTCCTTGGTCTCCTGGGAGATACCCTCGGTGTCCCGGGCGAAGGCCAGGGTCACCGCCACGTGGCCGACCTGGCGTTCGACACGCTCGTAGTCGCCTATTTCGAACGAGGCGCCGATCGACGGGATGCCCTGCTGGGTCCGCAGCCGCCTGCGGTTGTCGCTGCCGACCTCGTTGGACACCACGGTGCCCGTGGCCAGCAGGTCCAGTTTCTCGGGGGCGGTGATATCCAACTCGTAGCTGGCCCGGTCGTCGGCCGCGGTGCGCGGATACCAGTTGAGGGTGGAGTTGAGCGAGTAGAGTCGCTTGCGCAGCTTGGTCAGCGCGACCCCGTCGTAGTCGATCTCGAGCCGCAGGTTGGCGCCCATCGAGGCGGGCTCGGGGAGAAACGCCGTGATGGCTGATCCCTCCTGGAGAAACGGGAGTTCGGCGCCTTCGAAGCGGATCGACCGGACCTCCAACTGCGGGTCGATCGTCAGCGGCACGGCGGGGCGGTCGTCGAGGACGCCGAGCAGGTCGATGACGGCGGTGCCCTTGATCCGTTCCCCCTTCTCTCCGATCTCGATGCGGATGCTGTAGTGCTGGGGCTGGAACGGAGCCTTGCCCGGGCGCATCGTCCCGTCGTCCAGCCGCAGGCTCGAGGAAACCCAGGTGTCCCAGACGCCCAGGTCCTCCAGTTCGAGGCCGATCATCCGGCCGCGCCGCTGCTGCCGGTGAATCGCCTTGCGGCTGCGACGTTCTTCCTTGTCGCTCAGTTCCGGCCGCACGAACTGGCCCAGGGTGACCTGTTCGTCGGCGTCGGGATGGAAGGAGTAGATGAAGGTGCCCAGATCCTCGCCGCTGAAGCGGGCGGCGAAGAAGGTGGCCGCGCCGGGATCGCCCAGGGCGTCCCGGGCGATGGCGGCTCGCACGCCCAGAGTCTTACGCTCGGTACTGTCCTTCCAATCCTCGTAGAGTTCGTGGGCGCGTTGTTTGAGCTTCGGCTCGATCTCGGTGGCGGGCCGGGCCAGGATCGCGTCGGACGCCGCATCCATGCACATCACCAGCACCGCCTCGGTGATCGGCTCTTCCAGATCCCGGCTGCCGGTGAACAGTTCCAGCTGTCCCGCCTCGACCTCATCGGGGGCGGGCAGCAGGGCGACGGCGTCTCCCAGCAGCACCATCTCGACGACCCGACCGGCCACCGGCGACACCGGCACCAGCGCGGCGTCATTGATCTGCACCTCGCCCATCAGGGTGTTGAGTCGCAGGCCCTGAACGCGGACCGCCTTGTCCGGCTCGATCCGCGCGGCGTCGAGTTCGGCGAGCGCGGCGGTGGGGTCGCCGGCGAGGGTTGGCGCCGCCGCAACCAGACAGAAGAACAGAACAAGCAATCGCGGATGAGTCATTGAGATTGTCCCTCGGGCCAGATGTGGAATTGCCCGTCCACGAAGACGATGTCCGATTCGAACGACGAACTCGGGCCGGCGGATTGCTCAAGCCAGATATCCCGTTCTTCACGGCTCATTCGCCCGTAGGGCGCATCGAGGACGCCGTCGCTCCCGGCGGATACCAGCCAGTAGCCGTCGCCTGTGGCGATGACGTAGATCGGGTTGCCCCAACGATCGATCCCCGGGGTGTCGCGGATGTAGACCTCATCGAGAAACTCCGCGATATCCTCGGCGGTACCGAATCCATCGATGGTCGGGTAGGTGTCGTGATCGATGGCATAGCTCTCCATCGCGGTCGCGATACTGCGGATCTGGCTCATGGTGATTTTCTGGGCAGACGAATCCGGGATCGGACAGAGTAGCCAGCGGGTCCAGCCGGCGACCATGTCGTCGGGTCCCGCGCCGGTCAAGGCCTTGTCCTGTAGTGCGGACCAGTCGATGTCCGGGTCGCGCGCATCGTGATGGCGATCAGGTCCGGAACTCGACAGGAGCCACTGCTCGGAACCCTCGGCGACGCGAAAGGGCTGACCCCATGCATCCCGGGTGGGCATACGTTCGACGATCTCCGCAGGCCAGTCGCTGATCAGTCGCTCGAGGGTCTGCCATTCGCCTGCCGGAGGCGTGGGGGGGTTGCCGTAGGCCGCCATCAGCGTTCGAGCGATCTCCATATCGAGCAGCGTTGCCCGGTGCTCGGGAGTCCAACTGTCGTCGCCGGACCACATCGATTCTGTCGCCATGAGGACAGGCGTACTCAGGACCAACAGGATGAACGCCGCAGCAATTCGTTTCATGATTCCCCCGGACGCAGGACTCTGGGTCCAGCATCTCGCGAGGC
>CAZBZH010000295.1:0-5860 GCA_964496265.1 uncultured Acidobacteriota bacterium
TGCGCAACAAGCTGGTCGACGCCTACCGCGAAGTCATGCGGATGGGCGGCTAGCGCCACACGGTGTAGAGGGAGCTCTCGTCGATGTTCGACCAGATTCGAGAAGCGCTGGATAAACTGAGTGGCAAGCAGAAGCTGCAGATGCTGATCGCGGTGATCGCCCTGGGTGGCGTGATCTACGGCATCAGCAGCTACGCCACGCGGATCCGCTACGGCGTACTGATGACCCACTCCGACCCGACCCAGTCCGCTCCGGCGCTGACCGAGCTTCAGCGCTTGGGCGTGCCCTACCGGGTCAGCGGCGGCGGCAACGTGATCGAGGTCCCGGTGGAGCGGGTCAACGAGCTGCGGCTACAGCTGGCCGGCGCCGGGGTGCTGCCCAAGAGCGGGACCGGGTTCGAGATCTTCGAGAAGCCCAACATGTTCGCCGACAAGGCAACCCAGGACATCAACTACCGGCGCGCGCTCGCCGGGGAGTTGGAGCGCACCGTCGGCAGTCTCGACATGGTCGCCTCGGCCCGGGTCCATCTGGCGCTTCCCAAGGAGAGTGCGTTCCTCGACGAGCAGCAGGAGCCGACCGCGTCGGTGGTCGTCGGCATGCGCGGCGGAGGGCGGCTGCCCTCGAACAAGGTGCGCGCGATCACCTACCTCGTGGCCAGCGGCGTCGAACGGCTCACGCCGGAGAACGTCAGCGTGATCGACCAGACCGGGAACATCGCGACCCCGACCGGCGACCCCGACAACATCAACTCGGCGGGGCATATCGAACTGGAGCGCAACCGGGCGCGGCAGCTGGAGCAGAAGCTGATCGCGATCCTCGAACCGATCGTCGGGGTCGGTAAGGTGCGGGCCCAGGCCAACGTCGAACTGAACATGCGCAAGGTCAGCACCCTGCGCGAGACCTACGACCCCAACGCCGTGTTGATCAGCGAGAACAAGTCCAAGTCCGAGGAAAGCTCCGGCGGCGGACCCGGCGGCATCCCCGGAGCGGCAGCCAATCTACCCGGCGGAAACGCCGGGGCGGCCGGGGGCAGCAACGGGCCGCGGAGCAAGACCCAGACGACGACCAACAACTACCAGACCGGCAAGTCGGTCGAGACCATCGAGGAGCCGGTCGGCACTCTGTTGCGTCAATCGGTGGCGATCGTCGTCGATCACTCCCCGGCGCCGGCACCGGCGGCGGACGCGGACCCCGAGGCGGACCCTCCCGGTCCGGTGCCCCGCACCCCGGAGGAGATGGCCCAGATCATCAGTCTGGCCCAGGCGACCATGGCCTTCGACGCGGACCGCGGCGACACCCTCGACGTGCAGAACGCGCCGTTCGATACCAGCACCAACCCGGCGGTCCTCGACGAGGGAACAGACATGGTGCACCTGGTGCTGCAGGTGCTGCGCTACCTGTCGCTGCCGATCGCGGTGCTGCTGGTACTGATGATGGCGATCCGCCCGGGCATCAAGGCGATCAAGGCGCTGCAACCGCCGGCGCCGGACCAGCTTGCCGAAGGCGAGGGCGAGACGATGGAAGGGCTCGAGCCCGGCGGGCCGATGACCGTGGCCCAGCTCCAGGCTCAACTCGCCGAAGGGGGCACGATGGCGCTGCCCGACGGAGGCGGCGGCGGAACCATGCGGTCGAAGCTGCTCGAGGCCGCCCGTGACGACCCCAAGACCGCGGCGCTGATCCTGCGCGACTGGCTGGACAAGAACCGATCGGAGTAGAGCGTGGCTGAAGAAGAAGTCATCGAAGGCGCCGAGGGCGCGGCCGAAGCGGAAGAGGACTCCCGGCCGAATATCGACCATCTCAGCGGACCCCAGCGGGCCGCGATCGTGATGGCGGTCTTCGGCGAGGAGATCGCCGAGCAGATGCTGCCCCACTTCTCCAAGCGGGATGTGGCGCGGATCGCCAAGGAGATGGCCGAGATGGGCTCGATCGAGCCCGAGATCGCCGACACGGTGCTCGAGGAGTACTACCTGGCCGCGATGAAACCACCGGGAGCCCGGGGTGGCCCGGAACTGGCGCGCAAGCTGCTGTCCGCGGCGGAGATCTCCGAGAACCTGGTGGACAAGTTGCTCGGTCCCGAGCTCGCCCCCGGCGAAGAGATGCTGGGGCCGCTGCTCGAAACCCCGCCCCCGTCCCTGGCCCGTGCGCTACAGGAAGAACATCCGCAGACCGCGGCGCTGGTGCTGTTGCATCTGCCGGCCAACAAGGCGGCGGAGACCCTGCGCGCCATGCCGGAACAGGCCCGGTCGGAAACCGTGTTGCGCATGGCGACCCTGCGCGAGGTCAAGGGCGAGGTACTGGGCGATGTGGCCAGTTCGCTCAACGCCCGACTGGACGAGAAGTCCGGTTCCAAGGAACCGACCGACGGCATCGGCCGCACCGCATCGGTGCTGACCCAGCTCGGACGCGCCGAGATGAAGAACATCCTCGAGGCGTTGGAGCCGGACCATCCCGACGAGGCCGAGGCGCTCTCGGGACAGGTCTTCACCTTCGACTCGCTGATGGATGTCGACGACCGGGGCATGCAGGAACTGCTGCGCCAGGCCGATACGCAACGGCTGGCCCTGGCGCTCAAGGGAGCCGACGAGGATCTGTCGGAGCGCTTCCTGGCCAACCTCTCCGAGCGTGCGTCGGCGATGCTCCGCGAGGAGATCGAGTTCCTGGCGACGGTCAACCCCGAGGAACAGGCGGCGGCGCGAAAGGAGATCATCGACATCGCGCTCAAGCTGGAAGCCGACGGCAACCTGGTGTTCCAGGAGTCGGACACGGAGGCGGCCTAGTTCATGGGCGATCGCAACCGCAGCCGCATTCTGGATAGCGCCGAGGTGCGTTCCCCTTTCCCCGAGTCGGCGCCGCGCAAGGTGGGGCCCGAGGAGTTGGCGGCGAAACGACAGCGCGAACTGGAGGCGAAGTTCGAGGCCGGACGTAAGGAGGGCTTCGACAAGGGCTTCGCCGACGGCGTGGCCCAGGCGACGGCGAAGTTCGAGGAGCAGGCCGCCGCGATGCGCAGCGAGATGTGCGCGGCGGTGAAGCAGCTGGTGAGCCTGGAAGAGGAGCGCCTCCACGAGGCCGCCCGGCTGCTGGGCGATCTGGCCCTCCAGGCCGCAACGCAGATGCTGCGCCAGAAGATCGAGGATGGAGATCCGGTGGCGACCCGCGCCATCGAGGAGGCGATCGGCGTGCTTCCGCCGGGAGTTTCCATGCGTGCCCGGGTGCACCCCGATGATGTTGACGGGGCGAACAAGGACCTGGACGGCGAGGTTTCCTCGGGAAAGCTGACCCTGGTCGGCGACGCCTCGGTGACCCGGGGCGGCTGTGTGATCGAAAGCGATGCGGGAACGGTCGACGCGACGGTCGAGACCGCCGTCGCCGCGGCGGCCGACGCGCTGACCGGTAGTGCCGAACCGGCTGCAGAGCCGGCTCCCCCGGCCGACCCGGCCTAAACCCTACAAAGCGACTCCAGAAAGCTCCTTGAAGGCCGATTACATTGGCGGCGGGAGTGGAATGTCCCGCCGGTTCGGGACTCATGGGAAAGGGAGAATGATGAGAAGCCGATTGAGACTGTGGACGGTCGCCGTGTTGGCTCTCGGGCTACTGGCCCCGGGGGCATCGGTCTGGGCCGACAAGAAGGACCGGTCCGACGAAGACAAGGAGACGTTCCGCGAGGCGTTGACCAAGGGTAAGTTCGGGCTCAGCCTGCGCTACCGCTTCGAGCACGTCGACGACGACAACTTCGCCAAGGACGGGAACGCGTCGACCCTGCGTACCACCGGCTGGTACCGCACCGCCGGCTACCGGGGATTCCGCGGCTTCGTGCAGTTCGAGGACGTGACCGATCTCGGTCTCGACGACGATCACAACAGCGGCCTCAACGGAGTCACCAGCCGTCCCGCGGTCATCGACCCGGCCAACACCAAGGTGCATCAGGCCAACATCAGCTACACCGGTCTGAAGGACACCAAGTTCGTGGCCGGTCGCAGCGAGATCGTTCTCGATGACGCCCGCTTCGTCGGCAACGTGCTCTGGCGGCAAAACTTCCAGTCGTACAACACGGTGATGTTCACCCAGGAGTCGATCGCACGCACCAAGATCACCTACGCGCACATCTCGCGAGTGAACAACGTGCGCACCTCACGGTTCGACGCCAACAACAACCTGCTGAACCTCAACTTCGATCTGGACAAGGCCGGGACCCTGGTGGTCTACCACTACAGCCTGGACTTCGACGGGAACGCGCTCCCCTCCACCGCCTCCACCGGCGCAAGCTGGCACGGCGCAGCGAAGTCCGGCGAGTTCAAGTTCCCCTTCCGCATCGAGTACGCCAGCCAGAGCGATACCGGGGACAATCCGAATAACGTCGACGCGGACTACTTCCGCGGCTTGTTCGGCTTCAACCGTGGACCCTGGACCGTGACCCTGCTCTACGAGAAGCTGAGCGGTAGCGCCCAGGACGGGCAGTTCACCACCCCTCTCGCCACGCTGTTCAAGTTCAACGGTTGGGCGGACAAGTTCCTGGCGACGCCGACCAACGGCCTCGTCGACATGGCGTTGACCGCCAAGTACAAAAAGGGCCCGTTTCTCGTGCTGCTGTCCTTCCACGACTTCGAGGCGGACACCGGCGGCGCCGGCTACGGCGATGAAACCGACTTCCGGTTCATCTACACGGCGCCCAGCGGACAGGCCTTCTGGGTCCAGGCGGCGCTATTCAGCGGCGAGAACGGATTCACCGACACCAACAAGTACTGGGCGATGACCAGCTTCAAGTTCTGATGGGGAACAGCCGGGGTTCTTTGGGGCCCCGGCCGCATACTCAGCTGCGAGATCCGCAAAATCTCTATCGAAGTTCCACATCCAGCGGAACGAGCACGTGGTCCTTGAAAGCCTGGAGCAGCTTATCTCTCGCTTTCCGACCCAGGGGACAATCGTGATTCATCTCGCGCAGATGAAGCTCTGTCGCACGGACTGAAGGCGTTCCGTCTGAGGGGACTGGCGATAGAACGACCAAGGCGTCAATGCCCCACGATTTGCCACAGAGGTCGGACGGCACCTCCAACCACCAGCTACCCTTCGGCGCACTCTGGTCGAGAGCTTGATGGAGAACAACTCCCTCGGCTTCGAGCGCCTTCAACAGCGCATCGGGCGAACCGCGGTAGGTGAACTTCTCGTTGAACTCTTCGTAACCGTGGTAGCTCGTTGCCGCGAACGCGAAGACGCTGAGGAGAGCGATCGCTGCCCGCAGGATTACCGGCACGGAAAACCGCGAACCGCGTCGGAGTCGCACATAGGAGAACGGCAGGACAAACAACGCCAACAGATCGCTTGGATCGACCACTCTCGCCACCTGAAACGGAGCAGAAGCGTTCCACGCGTCGATAAACCCCGACGACACTGGCAATTTCCAGAGAGTGAAGAAGAGTGCGACCGCTGCATGCACGCCGAATGCGTGGCGGTGGAGCAGAACCCCGGCGAAGAACGCGAAAGCGAACAGTCCGGCAAAATCAGATATCTTTCCGGTAACCCAGCCAGGGACAGCAGATTTCAGGACGAAATCGTTGAGCAACAACGTTCCGAGCATTGCCAAGAAGATGGGGTCGGCCAGTGCATTGGAACGCCGAACCAAACCCGGGGCCGGGCGGTTTGACGAGGGTGAGGCTGGGCGATGAGCTTCCTTGAGGCGCATGGGGCAGTCTACTGTCGAACGGTGGGGCTAGCGAACCCGTTCGATTTCGCCTAGTCACTCCTCGATTCGCGCCGAATGTCCGCGTAGGCCATCTCGACCAGCATCGCCAATGCCTCCTCGTCGACTTCGTGACCGGGGCCCAGCTTGACGTGTCGCATCATCTTGCCGCTGCCGTGCAGCAGG
>CAZBZH010000296.1:0-5853 GCA_964496265.1 uncultured Acidobacteriota bacterium
CAGGCCCGGCGCCCGAGTTCGAAGGCCGCGGCCAGCCGCCCGGCGGCGACCGGCCCCAACCCCGCCTGGCTTCTCCACTCGGCGTTGGACAGGCCGGCAAGGCCCTCGAGGCCATGGGTCGCGACCAGACGCCGCGAAACCCGCTCCACCGGATGTTCCCGGGTTCCGCTGCCCAGCACCAGGGCCACCAGGTCGGTCAGCGAGAGCGCCTCGGGCCCCCGGGCCGCCAGCTTCTCCCGGGGCTGAAAGCGGCGGGGAAGAGCCGGGAGCGCGCCCGGCTCGCCATCGCCCCGCTCACGGGGAAACATCAGGGCCGGCGCGGCTTCCGCCGCGCGATGATCGTCGTCCATGGGAAGTCCCCTGCGTGGAGGCTCGGGAACCGTCGGGATGCGGCGAGGGGCGAGGGTCAGCCCGCCGCGGGAGTCTCGCTGGCCGGCGCGATGCGCACCTGGCGTCCTTCGACCGAGAGCCGGCCCTCGAAGAACAGCGCCACCGCCTCGGGATAGATCCGGTGCTCCTGTTCGAGGATCCTTGCCGCCAGGGCCGCGGCATCGTCGCCGGGCTCGATGGGCACGGCGGCCTGGACCACGATCGGCCCGTGGTCGCATTCCTCGTCGACGAAGTGCACCGTGCAGCCGGAGAAGCGGGCACCGTAGTCCAGCGCCTGCTGCTGGGCGTCGAGCCCCGGGAAAGCGGGAAGCAACGACGGGTGAATGTTCAGAATGCGGTTCGGAAAGCGGGCGACCATCAACGGGGAGAGCAAGCGCATGTAGCCGGCGAGGCAGACCAGATCGACGTCGTAGCGATCCAGCGCCTCGATCACCAACCGGTCGTGATCCTCGTGGGTCATGCCCTTGCGGCGGCGGACCACCTCGGTGGGAATCCCGGCGGCAGCCGCGGTCTCGAGCCCCTTGGCGCTGCGCTTGTTGCTCAGCACCACCGCCGGTTCGGCGGCGATGGCGCCGGACCCCATGCCCCGCAGCAACGCCTCCATGTTCGAGCCCCGTCCCGAGATCAGGATCGCGACCCGGCCGGGGCGCTGCCGGTCAGACATAGGACACCTGGCGGTCCCCCGAGACGATCTTGCCGATCTCCACCGGGCGTTCTCCCGCCCCCTCGAGGTGCGCGATCAGGGCGTCCCGGTGCTCGGGCTCGGGGATCACGGCCATGCCGACCCCCATGTTGAAGGCCCGGTACATCTCGTCGTCGGCGACCCGGCCCTTCTCCTGCAGGTAGCGGAACACCGGGGTGATCTCCCAGCTTCCGAGCTGGATCTCGGCGGCGGTACCCGCGGGCAAGACCCGGGGGAGATTGTCGGTCAGCCCGCCGCCGGTGATGTGCGCCAGGCCGCGGATCCAGCCCCGGTCGATCGGCTCCCGCAGGGCGTTGTGGTACGAGCGATGCTCGTCGAGCAGCACCTCCCCCGCCTTGCGCCCCAACTCCGGAACCACCGAGTCGACGGCGTGCCCCTCGACCTCGAAGAAGATCTTGCGCGCCAGGGAGAATCCGTTGGTGTGCAGCCCCGCGGCGTGGAGGCCGAGGATCGAGTCCCCCGCCACGATCCGCGAGCCGTCGATGACCCGGTCCCGGTCGACCACGCCGACGATGAACCCGACCACGTCGTACTCGCCGTCGCCGTAGAACCCGGGCATCTCGGCGGTCTCCCCGCCGAGGAGCGCGCAGCCGGCGTCACGGCAGCCCGCGGCGACCCCCTCGACCACCGCGGCGAGCACGCCCGGCTCGAGCACGCCGGTGCCCACATAGTCCATGAAGTAGAGCGGCCGGGCACCCTGGACCAGGATGTCGTTGACGCAGTGGTTCACCAGATCCCGGCCCACCGTGTCGTGGATGCCCATCTGAACCGCGACCCGCAGCTTGGTCCCGACCCCGTCGGCCGAGGAGACCAACACCGGGTGCTGCATCTGGGGGAACCGCCCGTCGTACATGCCGCCGAAGGAGCCCAGGTCGGCCATGACACCCGGCGTGCGGGTCGAGGCCACCACCTTGCCGATACGCGACAGCGCATCTTCCTGGGCGTCGATATCGACGCCGGCGTCCCGGTAGCTGAGGGGTTTCTGGTCTTCGTTCGACACGGCATCCTCCGGTTTCGACCCGGCATCATGATGGGGTCGGCGGGCGTCGCGAAGCCAGTTCACGACGCGAACCGGTTGCCGGCGCACAACCCCGGAATCAGCGCTTGGTTTTCTCGAAGAGCCGCAGCTGCTCCGACTGGGCCGGCGGCAGGGCCACCGGGTACTTGTCGGTCCAGCACGCGGTGCAAACCTCGTCTTCGTTGGTTTCCGCCGCCCGGGTCATGCCGTCGAGGCTCAGGTAACCCAGGCTATCGGCACCGATGAAGTCGCGGATCTCATGGATCGACTTGTTGGCGGCGATCAACTCGTCGCGCACCGGGGTGTCGATTCCGTAGTAACAGGGTGCCACCGTCGGCGGACAGGAGATGCGCACGTGCACCTCGGTCGCTCCCGCCTCGCGGCACAGCTGGACGATCTTCTTGCTGGTGGTTCCCCGAACCAGCGAATCGTCGATCAGGGCGACCCGGCGGCCGCGCATCAATTCGCGCACCGGGTTCAGCTTGACCCGCACACCGAAGTTGCGGATCTGCTGGGTCGGCTCGATGAAGGTGCGGCCGACGTAGTGGTTGCGCACCAGGCCCATCTCGAAGGGGCGCCCCGAGGCGTTGGCGTAGCCCATGGCGGCGTAGACGCCGGAATCGGGGACCGGGATGACCACGTCCACGTCGGCGGGATGCTCCTCCCACAGCTCCGCGCCCATCCGCTTGCGCACCCGCTGGACCGAGTGCCCGAAGAGCTTGCTGTCGGGCCGGGCCAGGTAGACATGTTCGAACAGGCAACGGGCGGGACGCTCGGGCCCCCAGGGCCGGAAGGAATGAACCCCGGCCACGTCGATGACCACCATCTCGCCCCGCTCCAGGTCGCGGACATACTCCGCGCCGATCAGGTCGAAGGCGCAGCTCTCACTGGCCACGACCCAGGTGCCGTCGACCTTGCCCAGGGAGAGCGGCCGGAAGCCCATGGGGTCGCGGACGGCGATCAGCCGCCCTGGAACCAGGAACACCAGGGAGAAGGCGCCGTGCAGTTGCCCCAACGACTCGGTGATGGCGTCGGCGACATCGGCCGCCTTGGAGCGGGCCACCAGGTGCAGGATGGTCTCGGTGTCGGTGGTCGTCTGGAAGATCGAGCCGTCCGCCTCGAGGTCGGCACGCACCACGGCGGCGTCGACCAGGTTGCCGTTGTGGGCCACGGCGATCGGGCCCCGGTGGTGCTGCAGCAGGAACGGCTGGGCGTTGGCCGGATGGGTGTCGCCGGAGGTCGAGGAGCGCACGCGGCCGATGGCGCATTCGCCAGGCAGGTCCTTCAGGATCTTGCGGTCGAAGCCGTCGGCCACCAGGCCCATCTTGGCCCGCCGGTGAAGGCTGCGCCCGGACTCGGTGACGATGCCACCCGACTCCTGGCCACGGTGCTGCAAGGCGTAGAGGCCCAGGTAGGCCAGGTTCGCCGCCTCAGGATGACCGAAGATTCCAACGATTCCGCACATAGTCGCCAGAAAAGGAAACCGGGATTCTACCAGAGGGAAGCCAGGGCGTCCCGTACTCTCTCGCTCATTCCTCGAAGACCCGCTGGAACATACCGTCGACGTGCCTCAGCAGGTGCTGCGGGCGGAACAGCCCGTCCAGCTCCTCGGCGGTCAGCACCCCCTCCAGGGCCGGATCGGCCCCCAGGCGCTCCCGGAAGCTCCCCTCGCCCGCCCAGGTCTCCATGGCGTTGCGCTGGACGATCTCGTAGGCCGCCTCCCGGGTCAGATTCCGCCGGGTCAGCTCCAGCAGCACCGCCTGGGAGAAGACCAGCCCCCGGGTGATCTGCATGTTCTGCAGCATCCGCTCGGGGTAGACGTGCAGGCCGTCGAGAACCCGGGTCAGCCGGGCCATCATGTAGTCACAGAGGATCGTCGAATCGGCGACGATGACCCGCTCGACCGACGAGTGGGAGATGTCCCGTTCGTGCCACAGCGCCACGTTCTCCAGCGCCGCCTGGACATTGGAGCGCACCACCCGGGAGAGGCCGGAGATGTTCTCGCAGCCCACCGGGTTGCGCTTGTGGGGCATCGCCGACGAACCTTTCTGCCCCTTGCTGAACGGCTCCTCCACCTCGCGCACATCGCTGCGCTGCAGGTGCCGGATCTCGGTGGAGATGCGATCGAAGGAGGAGGCCAGCACCCCCAGGGCGGACATCAGGGTGGCGTGGCGGTCCCGGGGAATCACCTGGGTCGCGATGGTCTCGGCCCGCAGGCCCAGCCGCTCCAGCACCTCGGCCTCGACATCGGGGCCCAGGTGGGCGTAGGTGCCGACGGCGCCGGAGATGCTGCCGACCCGGATCTCCTCGCGTGCGGCCTGGAGCCGTTCCTTGTTTCGCCGGGCCTCGGCGTACCAGGAGGCGAACTTGAGACCCAGGGTGTAGGGCTCGGCGTGGATCCCGTGGGTCCGGCCGACCATCACCGTGTCCTTGTAGGCGTGGGCCTGCTTGTGCAGCACCGCCAGCAGATCGTCGATCCCCTTGAGCAGCAGGTCCATCGCCCGGCCGGTGCGCATCGCCAGGGAGGTGTCGACCACATCCGACGAGGTCAGCCCGTAGTGGATATGGCGGGACGCGGGCCCGACCTTCTCGGCCACGCTGGTCAAGAACGCGATCACATCGTGTTTGACCTCGGCCTCGATCGCCTCGATCCGCTCCAGGTCGAAGGAGGCCTTCTCCCGGATGACCGCCAGATCCTCGGCCGGAATCAGCCCCCGGGTTGCCATCACCTCGCAGGCGGCGAGCTCCACCTCGAGCCAGCTGTCGAACTTGGCCTGCTCACTCCAGAGCTGCCCCATCTCGGGGCGTGTGTAGCGGGCGATCATGCTCGTGTCTCCTAGAGTTCCACCGCGGGGCTGGGGCGCCGGCGTTCGGCGACCCGCACCTCGATGGAATCACGGCCCCCGCGGGCCAGGGCCTTGCGCGCCGACTCCACGGCGAGTTCCGGTGTGTTGTTCTGTTCCGACAGGTGGCCCAACAGCACGTTTTGGCAGTTGTCCCCCACCACCTGTTCCAGCAGCCATGCCGCCTCGTAGTTGGACAGGTGCCCCAGACGGCCCCGGACCCGCTCCTTGAGGTGCCAGGGGTAGGGCCCGTCCCGCAGCATGTCGTCGTCATGGTTGGACTCGACCAGCAGCACGTGGCAATCCTGCAGATGCTCGACCACCCGGGCGGTGGCGTGGCCCACGTCGGTGGCGACACCGACCCGGATCCCCTCCCCCTCGAAGACGAAACCCAGCGGGTCGACGGCATCGTGGGGAATCGAAAACGGATCGATGGTCACCTTGCCCAGATCGAGGACCCGCCCCGGTTCCAGGGGCTGCCAGGAAGCCACGTGGGCCGGCGAGGCCTCCATGGCGTCGAGGGTCGGCCAGGAGCAGATCAACGGCACGTTGTGCTTGCGCGAGAAGCGGACCGCTCCCCGGGCGTGGTCGTGATGTTCGTGGGACAACACGATCCAGTCGATGGAGCCGGGCGCGACCCCCACCGACTCCAGGGCCACACCCAGCGCCTTGGCCGAGAGCCCGGCGTCGACCAGCAGCCGCGTGCCGCCGATCTCGACCAGGGTCGAATTGCCGTTGGATCCCGAGGCCAGGGGTACGATGCGCAGACCCACCTAGCGGCCTCCGGTGTGGCCGAAGCCGCCGGCGCCCCGAGCGGTCTCGGGTAGCGACTCGCAAGCCTCGAAACGCACCGCCGGCAGCGCCTGCACCACCAGCTGGGCGATGCGGTCCCCCCGCTC
>CAZBZH010000297.1:0-2016 GCA_964496265.1 uncultured Acidobacteriota bacterium
GGGCACCGTGAGCACCCCGCAGAACAGGACCCGCAGCGGATGCCGGCGCAGGATTTCCCACGCCTCCCGGCGGCGATAGAGGCAGTAGGCGCCACAGATCAGCCCCGCCGGAATGAAGCGCAATACCGTCAGGCCGATCCAGTCGGTTCGCGGAGCGGCTTCATCGGCGCCCAGCAGATAGCCGATGGCGATGAAGCTGTTGCTCCAGACCAGGAACAGCGCCAGGGCCACCAGAACCAGGACGGAAGTGCGGGGACGGCTGACCATGGGCGGCAGGCTATCAGAGGCCCCGGAGACCCCCTGGCTGTTCTCGGCGGTCGCATTCGCGACTGTCCCGGTCGGGGCGAGCCGCGGGGCGTCGATCTGGGCTATCGTGCCCGGCACCCGGCCGAGATCGCGGCCGGCCCTCTGGAAGGCCCCCTCCATGCCCGAGAGACGCTCGATCAAGGGTGAGCACAAGCCGATGCTGCACCTCGGGGTACCGGTCGCCCTGGGCGAGCTGGCCTGGATCGCCATGTCCACCGTCGACACCCTGATGGTCGGACGCCTCGGGCCCGAGGCCCTGGGCGCGGTGAGCCTGGGGCGCTTCGCCTTCATGTCCATCGGCGTCTTCGGGATCGGGATGCTGCTGGGGCTCGACAGTCTGGTCTCCCAGGCCTTCGGCGCCGGCCGCTTCGGCCAGTGCGGTCACTGGCTGCGCAAGGCGATGCTGTTGACGGCGATCGTCGCTCCCCTGCTGTGGCTCGCGGTGCTGGCGGCGCTGCGCGGCATCCTGGCCATGGACATCGACCCGGGGGTAGCCGCCGAGCTGCGGCGCTACGGCCCGGCGCTCGGCTTCGCCATGGTGCCGCTACTGGTCTACACCGCCCTGCGGCGCTACCTCCAGGCGATCAACCGGGTGCGCCCGGTGATGCTGGCCCTGATCAGCGCCAACCTGGTCAACGTGCTGGGCAACTGGGCGTTGATTCACGGCAAGCTCGGCATGCCCGCCCTCGGCGTCGCCGGCGCCGCCTGGTCGACGGCGATCTCGATGAGCTACATGGCGGCGTTCCTCGGGCTGGCGCTCTACCTCGAACATCGCGTGGAACCCTCGCTGCTGCGGCGCCCCGCGCCCTTCGCACCCCATTCGATGGGGACCCTGGTGCGGGTCGGCCTCCCCGCGGCGGTCTACGTAACCCTGGAGGTCGGCGCTTTCGGCATGGCGACGCTGATGGCGGGGCACCTCGAGCCGGCGGCGCTGGCGGCCCACCAGATCGCCATCGTGGTGGCCAGCACCACCTACATGGTCCCCCTGGGACTCTCCTCGGCAGCGGCGGTGCGGGTCGGCCACGCCGTGGGCCGCCGGGACGCGGCGGGAGCCGATGTCGCGGGTTGGGCCGCGATGGCCATCGCCGGAGGATTCATGACGGTCGCCGCGGTGGTGTTGTTCGCCATGCCGCGCACCATCGCCGGCTGGTTCACCCCCGACCTGGCGGTGCGGGAAATCTCCGTCGGCCTGCTCTACGTCGCTGCTCTGTTCCAGCTCTCCGACGGGGTTTGCGTGGCGGCCATCGGCGCGCTGCGCGGCGCCGGCGACACCCGCACGCCGATGATCTGGAACCTGCTCGGCTACTGGCTGCTGGCGCTACCGCTGGCCTGGCTGCTGGCTTTCCGGCTGGACATCGGCGCTTTCGGCATCTGGATCGGCCTCTGCGCGGGGATGATCCTGATCTCGGTGGTGATGGTCGTGACCTGGCGGCGCCTGACGGCGCGGCTGGCGAGCGAACTCGCCGCGCCGCGCCGGGACTAGCCTTCCGTACCCGTCGGCCTACCCGCCGGCTTTGGCGGCCTACTCGCCGGAGCCGCCCGAGGCGACCGCGTCGCCGGCCTCCTCGGGATACAGCACACCCTGAACGTAGTTTTCCTTGTTCAGGTAACGCCGGGCCATCTGCTGCATCCGCTCGGCGGTCACCGAGCGGACCAACGCGTCGTACTCGAGGATCTGCCGCGGGTCGTCGCCGTAGGTGTAGTAGTAGT
>CAZBZH010000297.1:2026-5852 GCA_964496265.1 uncultured Acidobacteriota bacterium
CCGTTGCGCTGATAGAAGGACAGGTTGCTCATCCAGAAGCCGTTCTCCTTGAGCTGGGTTTCACGGCCGCGGGTCTGAGCCTCCCGGACCTTGTCCACGTACTCCTGGTCGATGCCCTCGTTGCGCATCCGGTCGACCTCGGCGAACACCGCCTCGGTCATCGCCTCGACGTTCTCGGGAGCGCAACCGAAGGAAACGGTGACCGAGTAGCGCTGCTGCGGGCGGCGGGAGATACCACCGCGCACGCTGACCCCGTAGGTGCCGCCCATGTCCTCGCGCAGGATTTCCCGCAGCCGGATCTGCATCGCCTCGGCCAGGGAGCGCAACCCGTGGGACTCGTTGAAGCTGTACTCGGCGTCGCCGTGGAAGGTGATGCGCACGCTGCTCTTGGGCTCGAGGCCCTTGCGCACCTCGAAGGTGACCACGCCTCCCGGCGAGGACACCCCGACGTCCCGCCACTGCTCCTTGCGCCCCGCCGCCGGTAGACCGCCGAGCCACTGGGCCACCGGCCCCTCGATCTCGGCCGGGTCAAAGTTTCCGACCAGGGTGAAGACGAAGTCGCCGGCGTCCTTGAAGCGTTCCCGGTAGATGGCGAAGGCCCGGTCGACGTCGATCTGCTCCAGGGTCTCCACCGTCGGAGGCTTGCGCCGCAGGTGGCCCTGGGACAACACCTCGCCGTACTTGTCGCCGAAGACCGTTTCCGGACGGGCATCCCGGTTGATCAGTCCGCTGTGCATCCGCGACATGAAGGCACGGATCGCCTCGTCGTCCCGCCGGGGAGCGGTGATGCTCAGATAGACCAGCTGCAGCATGGTCTCGAAGTCCTGAGGCGACGCGGAGCCCCGCACCCCCTCCTCCAGTTCGTTGAGATAGGCCCGGGCGCCGGCGACCTTGCCGGCCAGCGCCTTCTCCAGTTCGACCTGGCTGAACTCACCGAGGCCGCCGACCCCCGCCAGGGTGCCGGCGTAGGAGGCCGAGATGTAGGACGCATCGTCGACCAGCGACGTGCCCCCCGGGCTCGACCCGGCGATCAGGATCTGGTCGTTGTTGAAGTCGGTGGGCTTGAGCACCACCTGAACACCGTTGGACAGGCCCCAGACCGTCACACCCAGCTCGTCGATCCGGTCCCGACTCACGACCTTGCCGCCACGGGGCGGATTGGCCACCAGCGGCTGGTCCTTGACCTTGTCTTCGTAGGCGGCGATCTGCTGCTTGCGGGCGTTGTCGAACACCGCCAACAGCGCCTCCTCGCTGGGCCAGACCAGCCCCTCTTTCTCGGGACCGCTGACGGCGATGACCCGGTTCTCGTCGGAGATCAGCTCCCGGGACAGGGTGTTGACCTCGTCGAGGGTGATGGTCGGCAGGAACTCGCGAACCATCTCCAGCTCGACCGCGATGCCGGGCATCGACTCCTGCTCCAGGAAGTGCCGCAACATCTCGTTGGCGAAGCGCTGCGAGCGCTGTTTATCCCGCTCCCGGTAGGCCTGCTCGTAACCGCGCAACAGCTGCTTCTTGGTCCGCTCCAGTTCACCGGCGGTGAAGCCGTGGCGGGTCACCCGCTCGGCCTCGACCAGCAGCGTCTGCAGACCACGCTCGACGCCCCCCTCCTCGACGGCGGCCACCTGGAAATAAAACTCCGACGAACGGGAGAACGAGGCCGCGCCGGCACCGGCAAACAGGAAGGGCGGATCCGCCTGCTGCCGCAGCTCATCGAGGCGCGCGTTGAACATGCTGGCGTAGAGGCTTTCGACCAGCGAGCTGCGGTAGGCCTCGCGGGTATTCGAGGACTTGCGCGGCCCCTTGGTCACCACCTGGACCTGGGTGTTGGTCATCTCCGGGTCGGTCTCGATCGAGACCAGGGTTTCGGCGTGACCGGGAACCGGGTACTCGACCCGGGGCCGGGGCTTCTTCGGATTCTTCAGGTCGCCGAAGCGCGCCTTGATTGTCTGCTCCATCTCCGCCGGGTCCAGATCGCCGACGGCGATGATCGCCATCAGGTCCGGCCGGTACCAGTCCTGGTAGAAGCGCTCCAGCGTCGAGGCCGGTGCTTCCTTGAGGATCTCGGTCTTGCCGATCGGCAGCCGCTCGGCGTAACGGGAGCCGTGGAACAGCATCGGGAACTGCTTGTCCTGGATCCGCGCGGCGGCGCCGCGACCGAGCCGCCATTCCTCGAGCACGACGCCCCGCTCCTTGTCGACCTCTTCGGGGTCGAAGGTCACGCCACGGGCCCAGTCGTGGAGGATCAACCAGGCCGTGTCGAGGATCTCCGGATCGTCGGTGGGCAACTCCAGCATGTAGACCGTTTCGTCGAAGCTGGTGTAGGCGTTGACGTCGGGGCCGAAGCGCATGCCGATCTTCTCGAGGAAGTTGACCAGCTCCTGCTTCTCGAAGTTCTCGGTGCCGTTGAAGGCCATGTGCTCGAGAAAGTGGGCCAGGCCCTGCTGGTCCTCATCCTCCAGGATCGAACCGGCGTTGACCGCCAGCCACAGGTCGACCCGGTCCTCGGGCTTCCCGTTGGGGCGCAGGTAGTAGGTCAGTCCGTTATCCAGCTTGCCCATGGTCACCGCCGGGTCCAGCGGCAGTACCGGACTGCTCGGATCCATCGGCGCCCTGGGCGCGACCGCCTCGGCGGGTTCCGACCGGCTGGCCGCCGGGTCGGCGCCGGGCTGGCTCAGCAGCCGGTTGGTGTTCCGATCGACACTGCAGCCGGCGCAGACGACCAGGGCCAGCAGCAGCAGGCCGATCAGCAGACGGGGGGCGGGGGCGCGCATATGGATTCCTCCAAGAATGACAGCGGTCGCGGTCCCCTATTCTATCGTGACGCTCCGCTCACGTCGTCCAGGATCGCGGCGATGCGCGGATCGATCCAGCTCTCCATCCCCCCGTTCTGCAGGAACGCCACGTGGCCCCCGCGATCCTGCACGTCCAGCTCGATCCGCGGGTGCTCGCCCAGGGGGGCGAAATCGCCGACCGGGATCACCGGATCGTCCCGGGAGGTGATGATCCGGGCGGGAACGTCGAGGGCCGCCAGTCGACCTCCGGCGATGGAGTAGCCGCGAAAATAAGCGTCGGCACTGGGGAAATCGCCGAAGCGGCCGACCAGGGCCTCGGTCATCTCGTTGAGCGAGGTCATCGGTTCGATCTCGTCGAAGGGAAACAGGTCCGGAAACAGCTCCGCCTTGCGCCGCAGGGAGCGGCGCCACTTCTCCACGTAATAGCGCTCGTAGAACGAAGGCCCGTTCTCCAGGGCGATCAGGGTCGTCGGCGGATGCACCACCGGATTCACCGCCACCACCGAGTCCAGGCCGATGCGGGTTCCGGCGTCCGCCGCGACCCGCAGGGCGAAGTTCCCGCCCAGGGAGAACCCGACGACGAAGCGGGGCCCCTGACCGAACCGCACCAGCGCCTGCTCCACCCCGTCAATGACCTCGTCGAGCCGGCAGGAGTGAAACACCTCCCGGTTCAGTGCGTGAGTCCCACCGTGATCCCGGAACAGCAGCCGGAAGATCCGGTAGCCGCGATCCCGCAACAGCGAGCCGCAACTCAGCATGTAGTTGGAGACTTCGGACCCTTCCCAACCGTGCAGCAGCACCACGGTGCCCCGGCAGCTGCCGGACGCCTCGTTGAGGTAGCCCTTGAGCCGAATCCCGTCCCGGCACTCCAGCAGGTGGGCCTCGGCGCCCGGATCCAACGGAGCTCTGCGGCGCAGCACCCGCTTCTTGCGGAAGGTGCTGCTGCCCAGGATGGTCTGCAGGTGCGGACTGCGCAGCCACCAGGAGGGGCGAAAGATCGGATCGACGGTCATGCCTGCATCATGACACGCCCT
>CAZBZH010000298.1:0-5851 GCA_964496265.1 uncultured Acidobacteriota bacterium
ACGCTGGCACCGAAAGCGACGGGGAAGCGGGCGACGACGCCTCGGTCGAGGCGGGGGTCAAAGCCCTTGTCGGCGACTATGGTACAATCCCTCTTCTCGTGAACAACGCAGGTATCACCCGCGATAACCTGTTGTTGCGCATGAAGAAAGACGAATGGGATCATGTGATCGGGACGAACCTGACGGGCATCTACCGGATGTGCCGCGCGGTCGTTCCCACCATGGTAAAGAAACGCTTCGGACGCATCGTCAACGTCACCTCGGTGGTCGGGTCGATGGGTAACGCCGGCCAGTCCAACT
The DNA here is from genome assembly GCA_964496265.1 of uncultured Acidobacteriota bacterium. Taxonomy (GTDB): domain Bacteria; phylum Acidobacteriota; class Polarisedimenticolia; order Polarisedimenticolales; family Polarisedimenticolaceae; genus Mor1. The sequence continues at coordinate 301 of CAZBZH010000298.1, forward strand.
ACGCAGCGTCCAAGTCGGGGATTGAAGGATTCTCACGTAGCCTCGCTCGCGAACTCGCCTCACGAAACATCACCGTCAATTGCGTCGCTCCCGGGTTCATCGAGACCGACATGACGGCGGATCTGGGCGAGGACACGCGGAAGAAGCTACTGGATCAGGTTCCGATCAAGCGTCTCGGAACCCCGCAGGATGTGGCCGCCGCCGTGAGCTTCCTGCTGGGAGACGGGGCGAGCTACATCACCGGCTGTACGCTGGAAGTCAACGGCGGCATGTACATGTAACGTCAGAAACTTGCCGGACAGCCCAGAACTCCGGCAAACTGAAAGTAGCAATAAGCAAGCAGCAATTAGCAAGTTGCAAGTGAAGCAAGCGTCGCAAAGCGGGAAACCCGCGGACGGCGTGGAGGTAGAAATTCATGGCTTCGGTCGCAGAAAAGGTCAAACACATCATCGTGGAACAACTGGGAGTCGATGAGGAGGAGGTCAAGGAAGCCGCCTCGTTCGTCGACGATCTCGGTGCGGATTCCCTCGATGTTGTCGAGCTGGTCATGGCTCTCGAAGAAGAGTTCGGAATGGAGATCAGCGACGAGGACGCCGAGAAGCTGTCCACGGTCAAAGAGGCAATCAGCTACATCGAAAGCAAACAGAAGTAGCACGTTGCTTGAGCTTTCTGCGGCCGCGGCGCGAGTTCCTCCGGGGGCCGTCGCGGCTGCTTTGTGTCTGGCTGTCTGGCATCTTCGAGCGGGGAGCGGGAGCGGGAGCGCCAGGCCGGACCGCATGAAAGTCAGCCCGAGAGTGCTCCACAAAGTCCGCCCCAAAGTCCGCCCTAGAGTCCACTCGAAGGTCTGCCCGAAAATCTGCCCGAAAGAAAGGATGCGTCGAGGATGAAGCGTCGAGTCGTCGTCACCGGCATGGGAGTTCTCTCGCCTCTGGGCCACACGACCGGGGAGACCTGGAATGCGCTGGTCGAGGGGCAGAGCGGCATCGGTCCGATCACCCATTTCGATCCGCAAGCCTTCCCGACCCGCATTGCGGGCGAGGTCAAGGACTTCGACGTCTCCCAGTTTCTCGACAAGAAGGCGGCCCGCAAGATGGACCGCTTCAGCCACTTCGCTATCGCCGCTACCAAGGAAGCCCTCAACGACGCCTCCCTGACCATCGACGAAAGCAACGCCGAGCGTATCGGGGTCTATCTAGGGTCCGGGATCGGCGGGCTTCCGCTGCTGGAAGAGCAGCACAAGGTCCTGATGGACCGGGGCCCCCGGCGCATGTCGCCCTTTTTCATCCCCGGGATGATCGTCAACCTCGCCGCCGGCCAGGTCTCGATCTACTTCGGGGCCAAGGGGCCGAACCTCGCGGTCGCCACCGCCTGCGCCACCGGCTCACATGCCATCGGCGAATCGTATCGGTTGATCCGTGAAGGGTATGCCGACGGCATGATCTGCGGCGGCACCGAGGCGGTGATCACCGAGATGTCCGTCGGTGGCTTCTGTGCCATGAAGGCCATGTCTACCCGTAACGATGATCCGGAGCGTGCCAGCCGCCCCTTCGACAGCGAACGGGACGGCTTCGTCATGGGCGAGGGAGCGGGCGTGCTGATCCTCGAGGAGCGTGATCACGCGGTCGCCCGCGGAGCACGCATCCTGGCCGAGGTCCTGGGCTACGGCATGTCCGGCGATGCCTACCACATCTCCGCGCCCTCGGCGGACGGGGACGGCCCGATTCGGGCCATGCGCATCGCGTTGAACGATGCCGACCTCGCCCCCGAATCGATCGACTACATCAACGCCCACGGCACCTCGACCCCCGCCGGCGACAAGGCCGAAACCCTCGCGGTAAAGAAGGTCTTCGGCGATCACGCCCAGAAGCTCGCCTTCGCCTCGACCAAGTCGATGACCGGGCACCTGCTCGGCGCGGCCGGCGGCCTCGAAACCGCCGTCAGCGTGCTAGCGGTACACCACGACGTCATCCCACCGACGATCAACTACGAGAATCCGGATCCGGAGTGCGATCTCGACTGCGTGCCCAACGAGGCGCGCCGCACCGAGGTCAACGTGGCGCTGAACAACTCTTTCGGCTTCGGCGGCACCAACGCCACCCTGATCATCGGCAAGCACCGGTAGATCGCCGGAACGACCTCGCAGCGCATTTCGCCGCCGGCCACGCAACGCGCCGGTGGATCGCGGCCCCGCAGGTCGCCCGCCGGCTAAGCCAGACGTCGTTCGTTGCGGTACCAGGAAGCCAGATCCTTCCGACCGAGTCGCCAGAGCAGCCCGAGCGGCGCCGTTCCGCGGCAGCGGGCCAGGCCTCCGTGCTCGCCGCGCTGGTGGTGGAAACGACACAGGCAGACCCGATTCGCCGGGTCCCGAGGGTCGCCGCCCCGAGATCGGTACTGGACGTGGTGATCCTCCAGGTTGCGGCGTGAGGTGCAGCCAGGCGCCGAACAACGCCAGCCGTCCCGCACGTAGATCCCTTCGGCGCGGCGCCTTTCGCCCTGGCGCACATCCCACGTGGCGGCGAAGTCTTCGAGCATTGCCAGCAGACCGACCCAGGCGGGCACCCGCCGGCATCTCGACGTGAACTGCCAGGCCATCAGGACGGCGACGCTGTGTTGACCGGGCGCAGGCTCCGAATCCCAGGGGAGGGCCTCCGCCTGGCCGGCCACGAGCCGGCGCGCGGACTCAACGCCCCCGAGGAACTCGGCGGCCAGCCCGGCGTCCAGGCGCAGTCGGAGGAAAACATCCGAGGACGTATCGCTCCGGGAACAACGTTCGATCGCTGCCCGGGTGTCGCCGACACTCAGCTTCAACGAACGATGCCAGCTCTCATCGCTGGGCGGGGCGGGGGAATCCCCATCGGGAGACCTGGAGCCGGCTCGAAGGGCCGCTACCTCATCCCGCAATCGCTTCACCGTCACCTCGCACGCCCGGCGAACCCAGGCGTCACGCACATCGGAGCCATCGGGCGTGAGATCCCCGTTGCTCATACCGATACGCTCCGCCCGGGCGATGGCCTGCAGGGCCAGGAGCGCTTGCTCCGCACCCAGCTTCCCGGACTCGTAGGCTTCGCGGAGCGCCGGAACTCGCTCCGCCCGGCGGGCGATGCGAACACGGGTCTCGAGCGAGGTACGGGACATGCCGAGCCGTTCCTCGGCGTAGTGCCCGGCCGAGGAGAAACCCAACTGCCGCCACGCTCCTCGACGGCTCATCTCGGCCAGCACCCGTCCCAGCCGTCGGTCCAACTCGCCGATAAGCGCCAGCAGCCGGCAAAGCCTGCGCTGAATGCCGCCTGCATCCGAAGGCTGAGAAGCCAGGCGTAGCTTCATCAAGTCGCGCAGGGCCGCGTCCTGGAAGATCAACCCGAGCACGGCGGCGTCGTCGGTGGGCCGGCCCAGCGAGGCCCAGCGCCCCGAGGCACGCTCCAGCATCTCCTCAACCTGCGCCCGTGAAGGAGATCGCCCCAACGGCTCGGAAGCGACATCGGGCGGATGGATGCCCGCGTGAGCCTCGGCCACCAGCGCCTCGACAAACTCTCCGACGGGAAGCTCCGCCCCACTGACCGCTCTGAAGAGCCTCAAGCACCCGTCGAAGGCATCGCGAACCGATGCAGGCAGGCCCATCCGCACCAGGTGCCGCTCCTGGTCGCCCCCCTCGGCCGCTCCGGCTTCCACACCCGGCTGCCTCGCCGCGCCGACCGCCTGGCGCAACTCCCGAACGGTCATCGAGCGGGCGCGAGCCACCCAGCCCTCGAGCGTCTCCTCGGTGGCGACATCCAACACCAGCAGTGCGGAGACCCGCCCGAGAGGCTGTCCACCGTCGCGGCCTTCGAGGGCTTCGCCGAGCCGCGGGAATCGCTCCAACCCGCGGCCGAGGCGCGCCATCTCTCGCAGCCAGCGTCCGCTGTGGCCGAGGCACTCTCGAGCGTAGTCCGCGCATCGGGCGTGACCGAAGAGGATCCAGATCTTCTTCTCGACGGCCCGCGCGGCGGTCGTGGCCAATAGCGGAGCGATCTGGTCCGCCGCCCGCCGAAGAAGGAGCGCTCCAGCGTCGAGTTCGAACACGTCGGCGGCCTGCCGGAGCCAATTGCTGCCCGGGTCGAGGCTCACGCGCCGCGTCGATTTCGAACGCGACGGTCCGCTGGGGGAGTCCGTGGCCCCGGCTCGCCGTGATCGCCGCCGGGGCCTCGATGTCGGGCGCGTGGAGTGTTTCACCCGAAGCATTCTAGGAAGGGCGGAAGGCGCTCGACAGTTGGCGCGGCTGTTTCCGCGTTCGCGATCGAAAACGGAAACAACCGGGCAGCTCCTGGACCCAGCAACAGCCCCAGCGAGACCCCAATCACCAGCCAGACGCTGCCCGCCCGATCAATGCCAACGCCCCAAAGCCCCCACCCACAAAAAGAGGCCGCCCGAAGGCGGCCCCTCACGGCGCAAACCGGTGCGCCGGGTTACGAGCGAAGCACTAGACCTCGTCGTAGAAGTAGTCCTTCAGGCACTGCACCCGCTCTTCGTAGTCATCGGGGTAGATGAACCAGGTCGCCGCGGCGATCGAGGAGAGCAGCGAGTTGCCGTCCTGGGGCGTGAAGCAGTAGCCGACGATCTCGTGGTCGTTGCGCACCGTCAACGTCGGCGCCGAGACCACCGTCACGTTGAGGATACGGCCGTAGTGGCCCTGATCGCGCCCGAAGGAGAACACGGCGTTGGCCGAGCTCTTGTAGGTGACCGCCATGCGGTCGTTGGCGTCGATCCGCTCACGCAGCTTCTCGACGGTCGTGGGGTTCTTGACCCGGATGTCGAAGTAGATCGTGTGCATGTACTGGGTGTTGAGCTTGATCGCCGACGAGAACAGGTTCAGGTCGTGGCCCATGGTGTTGAACAGATGCCAGGCGTCCCGGGCGTGGTGGGTGCCGAAGCGGGCGTCCTTGTGCTTGCCCACCTGGGGGGAGGGGACGAAGCTGCCGTCCTGGGAGATGTCGTTGGAGCGGCGCATGCAGATGAAGCGCCCCTCGACGACGTTCTCCGGGCCGCCGTCTTCCAGCGCCAGGGTGTCGATCAGGATCGACAGGTTGTGGGTGTTGCAGGACACCACCTGGATGTACTGATCCTCGCCCCGCTTGAGGGTGTTGTCGTTGATCCCCCGGGCGTAGGGCTTGCCGAAGCCGAACTCACTGCCCTGGGCGATGAAGCCGAGGGTGTTGTTGGCGAACTTCTCGTAGTACTGGGACTTGTTCTGGGTGCCGACGCCGGAGGGGGTGCAGTCGATGACCACCGCGGCCCGCTCGATGGCCTCCTCGGTTTCGTAGGAGGGCTCCATGCCCAGGTCCTGGAAACCCTTGACCGACGGGCTGTCGGTGACCAGCTTCGCGCCGCGCTTGATCAGGTTCACCACCTTGGAACGGTCGGTCAGCAGCGGCGTCCGCTTGTGGAAGGTGACCTCCTCGAGGCCAAGGGCATCCTTGTACTCGGTGAGCAGTCCGGTAAGCGGCTCACCGATGGTTCCGGTGCCGACGACATGCACGATGGGGCGCACACCCATGATCTGACTCCTTCTCGGAGG
>CAZBZH010000299.1:0-5834 GCA_964496265.1 uncultured Acidobacteriota bacterium
GGTCGCGAGGCCCGTGCTGTTCCTTGTCGTCCGCCATCGCCGCCATCATACGGCGTCAGCGGGGCGGTGTTGCCTACCAGCGGCGGTTGACCTGGTCGAGCACCCTGGCCGGAGTCGAGATGCCTCCCTCCTCCTCCTGGTTGCCGGCGATCAGCCACTCCCGGCAGACCTCGTTGTAGCAAGCGGTGAGTTCGGTCGCCGACGTCCCGTAGCGACCGAGCCAATCGGCGTACTGGCGGCCCATGATCCCGATCAGCGGGTTGGAGAGATCGGCGCGGCCGAAGCGCCGGGCCGTGAGAGCGGTCCAGGTCTCGGCGGTGCCGGTCACCGGCAACTCGGTGACGATGCCGCTTTGATTGTCGAGGGTCAGTGTCAGGTTCTGGCGGGTGATGCCATAGACCAGCACCTCCATGCCTCCCCGGTAGCCGAGTTGGCCCATGTTCCAGAGGTTGAGCTGGTCCCGAACACTCAGTTTGCCGGTGCGCCCGCACTCGCCGTAGTAGCGGCCGGTCGAGAGAGCCATGCACAGGCTGCGAGCCCCGGGGCACTCGGGGTAGACCCGTTGGTCGAACGGATCTTCGGCCGGGTCGGACGCGTCGTAGTCGTAGGACTTGATCGCCGCACACCCCTTGGTCTCGGGCGAGCAATAGAGATCGTCGGAGAAGGTCGCCTCACCGGCCACCGAGTAGTTGTTGTGCGAGTAGAGCGTCTGTGCGCCGTCGGCATTCTGTCGTATGAAAGTCAGGTTCTCGTCGACCCCGTCCGCGTGCACCGTGGCCCACTGGCTGGCAAAGACGAGCTTGGCCTTCCCGTCGGTGACGATGATCTCGCCCGGTCCGCCGGGCTCGCTGGTCTGATTGTTGTCGACGATCAGCCCGTAGTTGGTGACGTGGCAACCAAAAGAAAGGGCCAGAACAAGTAGAAAAACCGCATGAGCCGCAACGCGACGAGGCATGACGAATCCCCCCTGACGATCGGCGGACACCCCGGGGCTCCCCCTGAATCCCTGGATGGATGCCTGCCGTGCTGAGATGAGCATACCGCGAAACCTCGCACGGCAAACCCCGGCGGGCCCGGTCACCCAGCGGCCCAACCCCAATCCGGCCAATCGATTACGCGATCAGGCAAAGCTCAGCGCTCCACCCTTTGATCCACCGCCCGACTCAGCACACTCTCCTGGGCCAGAGGGGCAGCAGGAGGAGACCATGCGACTTCTTGTCCGCATCGTCGTCATGTGCGTTGCGCTGGGCGCGGGGACCGCGGCCGGCGCTCAGACCTTTACCAAGATCACCGACCCCACCAACCCGGTGGTCAGCGGCGTCTCGACCCAGTACCAGGGAGCCGCCTGGATCGACTACAACAACGACGGGCTGCTCGACCTGTTCGTCGCCAACGCGAACCTGTACCAGGGGGACGGCGCGGGGAACTTCACCGCGGTCACGACCTCGATCGGCGCGGGCATTCCCCCGGCCACCGGTCAGGGCACCTGTTGGGCGGACTACGACAACGACGGCGATCTGGATGTCTACATCGCCAGCGGCATCTCGGTGCTCTACATCAACGACGGAAGCGGCGTCTTCAGTTCGGTCTCGACCGGCGACATCGGCCAGACGTTGACCAACCGCGGCTGGTCCTGCGCCTGGGCCGACTGGAACGGCGACAACCATCTCGATCTGGCGGTCACCCACCCGGCCGGCTTCGTCGGCGCTCCCACGACCAACCACCTGTTCGCCAGCTCCGGGCCGCCGGACTACACCCTGTCCCGGGTCACCGACACACCGATCGACGATCTGATGACCTCGTTCACCGTCGGTACCTGGTCGGATCACGACAACGACGGCGACATGGATTACTTCATCGGGGCAGGGCCCGCCGACGGCACGACCCAGGCGGACTTTCTCTACCGCAATCTGCTGGCCGAAAACGGCAGCCCCGGCTTCGAACGGATCACCGACCCGCCGCTGGGCACCGATCTCCAGGACGGCCAGATCTGGAACTGGATCGACTACGACAACGACGGCGACCTGGACGCCTACCTGACCAACTGGGGCAGTCCCCTGGGGGGCTTGGCCAACCGGCTCTACCGCAATGACGACGGCAGCTTCAGCGCGATCACCAGCGGCGCGATCGTGACCGACGTCGCCGCCTCTCTCGGTTCGATCTGGGGGGACTACGACAACGACGGCGATCTCGATGTGCTGGTGACCAACGACAACCTCGGCGAGGACAAGTACTACCGCAACGACGGCGGTGGTGTGTTCACCAGCGTCGATAACGTCCTGACCGAGACGCTGCCCCGCCGCGGCGGCTCCAACGGCGATTTCGACGGCGATGGCGACCTGGACATCTACGTCGACGGCCCCGCCGGCCGCGGCCTGTTCCGCAACGACACCGTTAACGACAACCATTGGTTGGTGCTCGAGTTAACCGGCAGCAGCTCCAACCGCTCGGCCATCGGCGCCAAGGTGCGGGCCGAGGCGGTGATCGGCGGCAACACGGTGACCCAGCTCCGCGAGGTCTCCTCGCAGAACACCTTCAACGGCCACAACCAGCTCGACCCCCACTTCGGTCTGGGCGACGCAACGGTGGTCGAGAGCCTGCTGGTGGAATGGCCTTCGGGCAACACCCAACGTCTGCGCCAGGTCGCCGCCGATCAGCGGCTAGGCATCCGCGAGGTCACGACCACCCCGGCGATCCCCGACGGCAACACGGTTCCGGGAACCCAGATGACGGCCTCCCGCGCCGGCGCCGACGTGCTGATCAACTGGGATGACGCGAGCTGCGGCGCGCCGATCTCGGTCAACATCTACCAGGGTACGCTGGGGTCCTTCGGCACCTTCACCGCCGGTGACTGTGCCCTGCCCCCCACCGGATCGGCGACGGTCGCCGTGCCCGGCGGCAGCTGGTTCCTGGTCGCCTCTGCCGATGGAGACGCCGACGGCAGTTACGGCCGGGACGCAAGCGGTGGCGAACGAGGTATCGACGGCGCCGGCGCGGTCTGCCCGGAGATCGCCCAGCAGGTCACGCTGGCGAGCTGTCCCTAGACTTCCCCACGGAACCCGACGATCAGAGACCCTCCCGGAGACCCAGCGACCGGGGTCCCGGCGAGGGCTCGATCGCGCGGCCCCGTGGCGGCGCCGGCGACAACGGGTCGTTCGATCCCGAGGACCGCGGCTCGCTGGTGGCCATGATGCGCAGGTTGTCGATGAAGGCATCGAGCCCGGCTTCCGGCACCGGCGCATCGCCGAGCCCACCCCGCAGCCTGACGTAGAGGAACTCGCCGTCGAAGACCGGAGCATCGATCTCGAACGTCAGAAACCCCGAGTAGTCGCTGAATCGCTCGGTCCGCTTGCGGCCGATCTCGCGGAAGTCGACGCCGTCGGACGAAACGTCGACGTGTAGCGCGCCGCTGCCCTGGGGCCGTCGCTCCAGAAACAGGTCGAAGCGCACCGTCCCGGACACCATGTCGCCGGGCCGCGGAAAACGGTAGGTCACGTAGCCCTCGGCGGCCGCGCCCGGCGAGGCATCCCCCTCTACTGAAAAGCTCAATGCGTTGGGTAGGCTCACCGCGTTCTCCGGCACGACCTCGACCCGCGGCAGGAACAGCGTATCGTCCGAGGTCTGCCCGCACTCCACCGGGTTGTCCACGGCGCCTTCCACACAATCGATCCGGCCGGCACCGCCGGAAAGCAACACGCCCCGGGAAACGAACGAGGGCGCTTCGCCCGCTTGTAGGCCGTCGAAATCGTCGGACAGCACCCAGTGCAGTCCCAGGCTTCCCGCAATCAGGTCGTCGACACGAACCTCGCTATCCGGATCGGCAGCGTCGAGCGCGAAGCGCATGTCGACGGTCGCGCCGCTGAACGCAGCCGGCGGCAGGCGGTCGAGCACCCAGGCACGTTGGGCGGCCGCACTGCCGGCGCAGCGACGATCGACCTCAACCCAGCCCGACGGAGCAGCGGGATCGGCGACCGAGACCACCGCACAGTCGGCTTCCCGCAGCTCCTCCTCGAACTGCATGCTCAGTGAGAAGTCCTCGGGGCCCAGACCGCTCCGCGGGAACTCGTACTCGACAGCCGCGCCGGGACCGCGAAGCACCAGCGCACCGTCGTTCCCTCCGCCGGGCTCGAGCTCCACGCGTGCACCGCTCGCCAGGCGGGCGTCCCCCTGGAGTGCCGGATCGATCCCGACCTCCTCGTCGTTTTGGTCGAGGAGACCCAAGAAGTAGTCGTCGTAGTCTTCGAGCAGAGCCAGGTCGTCGGCGAAGTCGGCGTAGAGCACCAGATCGTCGACGTAGACCGGCGCCGCCCCTGAGGGCACGGAAAGTTCGATGCGCAGCGCGCCCCGGCCGGCAAGCAAGTCGCCCGAGGCTGCGGGGTGGGACGGATGGCTCAAGACCAGCGGCTCGGCCAGCGGGGAACTGCCGTCGCCGGGCACGTCCAGGTCGAAGCGGGAGCGGGTCTCGAAGGGGTCCTCGGCGATCGCCTCCACCCTCAACCCGGTCGCGGCGTCGGCGGTCGCGCTCAACTCCAGTTCGATGTCCCGCAGGTAGGTTGTCGGCCAGGCCTCGAGTACCGCCGAACCACCGGGCGCGATCTCGAGCCGCCCGTTGACCATCGAGGCGCCGCTGAGCGACCAGTCGTCGAGCAGACCGTAGCGCGCATCCAGGTCGCCGTCGGCGAAGTCGTCGAGAATCATCAGACGCCCGTCGGCCGCGAGCCCCATCGAGTGGCGGTGCAGCTCGATCAGATTGTTGTCGCAGTTGGGGAACTTGCCGCTGTAGAACAGCACCTCCCCGGGTCCCTGGGCTGACGGCTCGGTCTCCCAGGCTTCGACCTCGCTGTAGCGGGTACCTTCCCCGGGATCGCTCAGCCGCTGACTCCAGCCGTTGAGGGCGAAGATCCAGACCTCGGTGGTGTCCTGCAGCGCGATGTCGCTCACGCCGGTCGCTTCGTTCTTGATGGTGGTGATCACGAAGCTGGTGTCGCCGACGGTGAAGGGTTCGGGGCTCTGGAAATACTTGTGGCCCGGCGGCGTCTCGATACGCGGTTCGGTCTCGCAGGTCGCCGGGCCGGGGTTCGCCTTGCGGGTCGGCACCGACTCCACCGGTGGCCGAATCGTCCGGCGTTGCAGATAGAACCCATCCTCATCATCGGGATCGGGGAACCAGACCCGAATGTCCCGGGCAAGCTGGGACTCGAAGCCGGTGGTCTCGCCGCTCAACCCGGCGTCGGTCCAGGCCAGGATCGCCGTGTTCTCCGGCGTCATCGCCCCTCCGAGTTCCGGAGCGTACCAGGCGTAGGGATCCTGCTTGATCACCGCGTCATCGACGGTCAAGACCCGGGTGAAACCGTCATCCCCCTGGCTCGGATAGGGCGCTTGAGGCACCTCCCGCACCCGGGTGAGCTGGATCTCCCCCGCCTCGGGCCGCCCGCTCAGCGGGTCGTCGTCGGTGATGGTGGTGAGGATCATCTGGGCCGGGGGTCCGGTCATCCAGCGGAAGCCGCCGGCGCCCAGCAGGTCGTAGGGCAGGACCGTGGTGAAGGGGCCCTGGGTCTCGCCGCCGGGGAACCGCTCCCGACGATGGGCGTTCGGATCGCCCGGACCGCTGCCGACCTCGATCCACCCCGGACCGCCGGTGGTCTGAAAGGTGATGGCCATCGAGTTCGTCGACGGGTCCTGGCTGGCCAGCGGATTGCCCCGGGGCCGGGCGCCGATGTTGGGGATCACCTCTTCATCGAACTGGAAGCGGCCGTCGAGATCGAGCTCGGGCTGGTCTCCGAGATAGCGGGTCCAGGCGACGTTCAGCTCCGGCGCCGTGCCGTTGACCCGGT
>CAZBZH010000300.1:0-5831 GCA_964496265.1 uncultured Acidobacteriota bacterium
CCTCGGTCTGCGCCGCAGCGGCGGGCGCCGGCTCCTCGTCGAAGGCGAGGACCACCTCACCCTCGTCGGCGGGCTCGGCCTCGGCCGGGGCCACCGGTGCCCCGGTCGGCTCGTCATCGTCGACGCCGACGACTTCAATAATTTCGATATCGTCATCGAGGTCGGACATACCGCTGCCCTGTAGCAGATCACCCAGATCGTTCGTGCTCACGCTTAACGCACCCTCGCCACTTCGGTCCCGGCCCGGAGCCCGGCTGTCCGGTCTCCACAGGGCCATGGCCCGAAGTTAGGCTCTGGCCCCGCCATGCGTCCAGTTGAGCCCCGGAGTTTCTCGATCTGCCGGGATTCCCCCTAGGTGCCGGAGCCCTCCCGGCGGTCCCCCTGCTGGCTCAGGGCGGCGCGGATGAACCCCTGGAGGTCCCCGTCGAGCACCCGGTCGGCATCGCCGACCTCGTGGGCGGTCCGGTGGTCCTTGACCATGCGGTAGGGCGCCAGCACGTAGCTGCGGATCTGGTTGCCCCACTCGATCTTCTTCTTCTCGCCGACCTCCTGGGCCATCTTCTGCTCGGCCTCGATTCGGGCCAGTTCGGCCAGTTTGGCCATCAGCAGCTTCATCGCCACCTCCTTGTTCCGGTGCTGGGAGCGCTCGTTCTGGCAGCTCACCACCGTGTTGGTCGGGAGGTGGGTGATGCGCACCGCGGAGTCGGTGACATTGACGTGCTGGCCGCCGGCCCCCGAGGAGCGGTAGGTGTCGATCCGCAGGTCCTTGTCGTCGATCACGATCTCGACGTCGTCGTCGATCTCGGGAATCACGTCCACCGAGGCGAAGGAGGTGTGACGCCGGGCCTGGGCGTCGAAGGGGGAGATCCGCACCAGCCGGTGCACGCCCCGCTCGACCCGCAGATAGCCGTAGGCGTTGGGGCCGCGCACCGCGAGGGTGACGCTCTTGATCCCCGCCTCCTCACCCGCCTGGTAGTCCAGGGTCTCGAGCTTGAAGCCCTCCCGCTCGGCCCAGCGGCTGTACATGCGCATCAGCATCGAGGCCCAGTCCTGGGATTCGGTGCCGCCGGCGCCGGGGTGCACCTCCAGGATCGCGTCGCTCTGGTCGTGTTCGCCGGAGAGCATGGCGCGCAGCTCGGTGGTCTCGGCCCGCTCGGCGAGCTCGTCCACGGCGGTACGCAGGTCCTCCTGGACCTCCTCCCCCTCCCGGGCCAGTTCGAGAAAGGTCTGGGCCTCCTCGAGCATGCTGCTGAGCTGGTTCGACGCGTCGACGTCGTTCTGCAGCCGGGCGCGCTGCTGTTGCAGGGTCTTGGATTTCTGGGGGTCGTTCCAGACGTCGGGCTGGGCCAACGCCTCTTCCAGGCTATCTAGTTCGCCCTGTTTGCCTTCGACATCAAAGGAACCTCCGCAGCGCGTCGACCTTCTCGCTCAGCGCATCGATCCGTTCCGAGATGTCTTGCAGATCTACCCTGGACACATCGACCTCCGTTGAAGTGGTGGACGCATCCTAACACCTTCCTTCGACGGGCCCAGGACAGGTCGACTCGCGCAAGTCGCGAACGACGACATCCTGTCTGGGAGGCCTGGACGCCTAGCCGAGTTGCTTGATGAAGGCGCCGGAGTAGCCGTCGGCCTTGAGCTTGTCGGCGGCGGTCAGGGCATCGTCCCGGCTGGAATAGCCGCCGACGCGCACCTTGAACAGCCGCTGGCCACCGTCGCTCTCGGAGTCGAGGCGCACCGGATAGCCGCCGTCCTTCAGCTTGCGCACCACCCGTTCGATCGATTCCCGGTCGCGGCCGGCGATCACCTGAACGAAGAAGGGCCCGGACTCGGAGACCGTGCTGGCGGGAGCCGGCGAGGCCTGGGCCTCGATGGTCGCCTCGGCGTTGCCGTTGTCCGACGCGGGCTTGGCGGCGGGTTCGGCGGGCTTGGGAGAGGCCTCCGCCGGCTTTCGCTCGGCGGCGGCGGTCTGAACTTCCTGGGGCTTCGGCTTGGGCTTCTGCACCTGGCGCTGGGGCTCGAGTTCCTTCTCCTCGCCGTCGAGGGTATCGAAGAAGGTCATGTCCGCGCCGACGTCACCGCTGTCCCCGACCTCGACGTTGCCCAGGGGGTCGACCGTTCCGGCGGAACCGCCGAGCACGGCCATCTGCGGGGCCTGGCGGCGCTCGTACCAGCGGCCGGCAAAGAACGAGCCCGCGACGACGGCCATCAGCAGGCCCCCCGCCACGACCAGCGTCATGCCCTCGAGTCTGAACTCGCGAACGTCTTGATCCTGCTCATCCGACATCGGTATCCCCCGCAATCTCCGCCACCCCGACGGAGTTCTTCTGAGCCCGCTTGATCCGCTGCATCGCGCGATCGGCGAGCTGCACGAGCCCTTCCTTGCTCCGGGCATGCAGCGGATAGGACGCGATGCCCATCGACGCGGTCAGCACGATCCCGGTGCCGCCCGTGTCGTTGACCAGGAAGGGCTGGCTGGCGATCGCCTCGCGAACGCGCTCGGCCACTTCCAGGGCCCCGTGCCACTCGGTCTCGGGCAGCACGATACAGAATTCATCTCCGCCGAAGCGGAACAGCTTGTCGAACTTGCGCACCTTCGAACGCACCCGCACCGAGACCTCGTAGAGCGAGCGGCTCCCGGCGGCGTGGCCATGATCGTTGTTGACCTGCTTGAGGCCGTCCATGTCGAAGAAGATCAGCGACAACGGCGCCCGGAAGCGGGAGGCGCGAGCCAGTTCTTCGGGCAGGAACTCCTCGAAGTAGCGGCGGTTGAAGCAGCGGGCGGTGTCGTCCTTGATCACCAGGTCCCGCATCGAGCCGACCTGGATCGCGTTGGAGACCGCGGGCCGGGTCATCTCGATCAACTGCACCAGGGCGTCGATCTCCGCCTGACCCGGCTCCTCGCTGAACACGAGCCAGAGGAACCCGGCGGCGTCGCCGCCCGCGTCCGGCTCGATCCGCAGCACGTAGCTGGAGACGACCTGCTCGTCGGGCCACATCTCGGCCAACGAACCGAAGGGGCCGAGGCCGTCGTGGCGCTGAGCCGTGGGAGCGGGACCGGCCGCGAGGCGATGGGCGCCGAGGCCCTGGAGCGCCCGGAAACGGGGATCCGCCTCGGGAACCGAGCCGGCGATCGGAATCGTCACCTTGGCGTCCTCGCCGGGGCCGAAGGCAAAGCCGACCTCGGCCGGGGTCCAGGCCATGGCCCGCTCCAGCAGGGCGCGCAGTTGGTGGTTCAGATCGAGATGACGATAGACGTCGAGGATCGCGCCCAACAGCTCGCTGTCGGACATCGTCGATGTCTCCGTGCTACGGGTCCGCATCTCGGCCGGATCCACCCAGTTATCTCCCTGGCTACTTCTCGCCCAGCCGGTTGAACGCCTTCAGCAGCTCCACCGGAAGCGGGAACACCAAGGTGGAGTTTCGTTCTGAGGCGATTTCCGTCAAGGTCTGGAGGTAACGAAGTTGGAGGGTCATCTCGTTTTGAGCCATTTTCTCGGCGGCCTCGGCGAGTTGGGCGGAGGCCTGAAGCTCGCCGTCGGCGTGAATGACTTTCGCCCTCTTTTCGCGCTCCGCCTCGGCCTGACGAGCCATGGCTCGCTGCATGGACTCGGGCAAATCGACGTGTTTCACCTCCACCGAGGAGACCTTGATCCCCCAGGGGTCGGTCTGACGATCGAGGATGCCCTGCAATTCGATGTTGATCTTGTCCCGCTCGGACAGCAGCTCGTCGAGTTCCACCTGGCCGAGAACCGAGCGCAAGGTGGTCTGGGACAGCTGGCTGGTGGCGTAGTGGTAGTTCTCGACCTCGACCACGGCGTTTCGCGGATTCATCACCCGGAAGTAGACCACGGCGTTGACCTTGATCGAGACGTTGTCCTTGGTGATCACGTCCTGGGGCGGCACGTCGTGGACCACCGTCCGCATCGAGATACGCACCATGCGGTCCAGCACCGGGAAGATGAACACCACCCCGGGGCCCTTGGGCTCGGGTAGCAGGCGGCCCAGGCGGAAGACCACGCCACGCTCGTACTCGGGCAGGATCTTGATCGCGTTGATGATCAAGAGCACCAGCACGATGAACGCGCCGAACAGTCCGTAGTACAGACCCACGTCAGCTCCTCTCGCCGGCGTCCGCCGGCTCGACCGTCAGTTGCATGCCGTCGACGGCCACCACGCGGACGCGCATGCCCTCGACCAGCTCTCCGGCGTTGCTGTGGGCGTCCCACACCTCGCCGTTGACGAATACCTTACCGCCCCCATCGAGCACCCGGGAGACCTGGCCCATGGCGCCGGTCAACCCCTCGACCCCGGTGGCCACCGGCACCCGCTGCGCCGAGATGGCGAAGCGCAGGGCCACGATCATCAGGCCGCCGACCATCAGGCTCATCGGCACGTAGACCGTCCAGGGAACCCGCAGCTCGGGGATCGGCCCGTCGACCAGCATCGACGAACCGAGGATCAGACAGACCAGACCTCCCAGGGACAGCAGTCCATGGGAGACGAACTTCAGTTCGAGGACGAACAGCACCAGCGCCCCGGCGATCAACAGGATGCCGAAGGCGGAGACCGGCAGGATCTGCGCGGCGAAGGCGAAGGCGATCAGGCAGACGACGCCCAGCACCGCCGGGAAGATCAACCCGGGATTCTGGTACTCGAAGTAGAGGCCGGCGAAACCGAGGAGTAACAGGATCTGGGCCAGCGCCGGCGAGCCGATGACCTCCAGCATCTGCTGGCGCCAGTCGAACTCCATCTCGATGACCTGGGCCCCGGCTGTTTCGAGCACCACGGTGTCGCCGTTGAAGCGGGTCAGCGCGAAGCCGTCGAGCATCTCCAGCAGCTCATCCCGGTCGGAGGCGATCAGATCGATCAGCCGCGCTTCGAGCGCCGCGGTCTCCTCGTAGGACACCGCCTCGAACACCGTCTTCTCGGCGGCCTCCTTGTCGCGGCCGCGGCGTTCGGCCAGCGAGCGCAGCAACGCCGCGGTGTCCTGGTTGATCTTGCGCAGCAGCACGTTGTCGTCGCTGTTGTCCCCTCCGCTCATCACCGTGGACGCAGCGCCGGTGCGGGTTCCCGGGGCCATCGCCGCCACGTCGGCGGCCATCAGGATGAAGAAGCCGGCGGACGCGGCGTGGGTGCCCGAGGGGCCGACCCAGACCACCACGGGGACCTGCGAGGCCAACATCTCCTGGATCAGACTCTCGGTGGCGGAGAGCACCCCGCCAGGAGTGTCGATGCGCACCAGCACCAGGTCTTCCCCCTGGGCCTCGGCGGTGTCGATGGCCTTGGTGATGCGCTGGACGGTGACGGAGGTGACTTCGGTATCGAACTCGACGTAACGAACCGTAGGCCCGGCGGCCAGGACGGCCGGGGCGAGGGCGATTACCGCGAGCAGCAAGACGACGGTCAGGGGTCGAAGCCGCATGAGCGAATTATATCGGGTGCACGCCTAAGCGATCAACCGACAGTCGTTTACGGAGGGTCCTTTGGGTGACGCCCGGCCGGAGCGCTAGCCGCCGCCGCGCAGGGCATCCAGCGCCTGTCCCGCCTTGGAACTGCCGGGGTTGCGCTTCAGCGCATCTTCGAGGGTGGCGATCGCCTCGTCCCTGCGACCCTGGCCCACGAGCCAGCGGGCCAGCTCCACCGAGCCGTCGACGAAGGAGGGATCCCGGCGCTGGGCCTGAGCGTACTGGGCCCGGGCCATCTGCTCCTCGTCGCGTCGTAGCGCGACGTTGCCCAGGAAGTAGGGCGGACGGGGATCGGACGGACGAATCCGGCCCAGCGCCTGGAACGCCTCGACCGCTCCGTCGAGATCGCCGGACTGGATCCGG
>CAZBZH010000301.1:0-5818 GCA_964496265.1 uncultured Acidobacteriota bacterium
ATCTCCTTGATCGCCTGGAAAGCCCCGGCGAAATGCCCTTCCAGCGGCCGGTCGTCGGCGGTCAACTCCCCCTTGTAGTCTCGCTCGCGGAACTCGACCAGCGCCCGCTCCAGCCGGTACACCGGCAGACTGCTGAAGGCGGTGATCAGCACCGAACTGAGGGCCAGCGCCGCGAGGAAGCCGATCAACGGCACGACGAAGCGGCGCTTCTCCACGGTGGGAGGATTGACCTCGGGCACCCGTCCCATCAGTTCCGGGTCCCCGGTGAAGCGGACGATCCAGGTACCGAGCCGGCGCCGGGCGGCGGCCCCGTCGGCGGTGGTGCCGTCGAACACCGGAGCGATCAGTTCGGTGATCTCCCGGCCTTGCAGGGTCCGTTCGTAGCGCACCACCTCGTTGGACGCGATCCGGGAAACCGCCTCCTCGTCGGTGAAGCCCTGGCCGATGATCAGCGGGTCGTTGGAGTAGCGCACGACCCGGTCGTTGTCCAGGACGACGAGGGATTCGATCCCGTCGAGACCCTGCACCATGCGGCGCAATGCCTGACTGATCACCTGCTGGTCCCGCTCGATGACCTCCGGGGCGGACGCCCCCTCCTTCAGCACGAGGATCGAACGG
Organism: uncultured Acidobacteriota bacterium; assembly: GCA_964496265.1. GTDB lineage: Bacteria > Acidobacteriota > Polarisedimenticolia > Polarisedimenticolales > Polarisedimenticolaceae > Mor1. Next base: position 619 of record CAZBZH010000301.1, read on the forward strand.
GCGATCTCGTTGGCCATCGGCGAGAACAGATCTTCGGTCGGCCGGGTCTCGACGCTCCGTTCCCACTCCGCCTCGTATCGTTCGAAGGCGTCGGAGATGAGCCAGACCGCGATGCTCGCGACCAGCACGGAGAAGACGAGATGGACGAAGAAGATGCGTACTGGTAGCGAAGCTCTCACAACCCGTATTTTTTGATCTTGTTGTGCATCGTCTTGACCGAGATGCCCAGGATCTTGGCCGCCCGGGTCTTGTTCCCCCCGGTGTGGGCCAGCGTCGATTTGATCAACCCTTCCTCGGCATCCTGAATCGTGCTTCCGATGCTGACCCGAATGGCCTGCTCGTCCACGGCGCCGTGGCCGTTCCCGTTGGCCCGAGGCTGCGCCGCGGCAATGGTGCGTTGTTCCAGGCCGGCCATCGCCACCTCGGGAGGCAGATGTTCGGGCATGATCGCCGACCCACCCGAAAGCAGCGTGGCCCGCTCGATGGCGTTCTTCAGCTCCCGGACGTTCCCCGGCCAGGAGTGCATCATCATCGCGTCCATCGCCGTCTGATCGAAGGGCGGGATCGGAGCGCCGCCATGGACCGCCGCCTGCTCGGCGAAGTGACGGGCCAGCAGCGGGATGTCCTCGGGGCGGTCCCGCAGCGGCGGCAGCTCGATGGCGAACACGTTGAGCCGGTAGTAGAGGTCCTCGCGGAGACGCCCCTCCTCGATCGCCTTCTTCGGCTCCCGGTTGGTCGCCGCGATGACCCGCACGTCGGACTCGACCACCTCGGTACCGCCGACCCGCCGGAAGTGCTTGCTCTGCAGCACCCGCAGCAGCTTGGCCTGGAGGTTCTCGTCCAGCTCGGCGATCTCGGCGAGGAACAGGGTCCCCAGATTCGCCATCTCGAAGCAGCCGATCTTGCGCTGGAGGGCGCCGGTGAAGGCGCCGCGCTCGTGACCGAAGATTTCGCTCTCCAGCAGGGTCGCCGGGATCGCCGCGCAGTTGAGGGCGACGAACTCATTGCGCCGCCGGGGCGAGAGCTCGTGCAGGGTCTGGGCGACCAGCTCCTTGCCGGTGCCGCTCTCGCCGGTGACCAGCACCGAGAGGGTGCTGGGCGCCACCTGCTCGATCTGCCGGAAGACCTGCTTCATCTTTTCGGAGATGCCCCGGAGCGGACCGAAGGAGCCTTTCTCACGCAACTCGGCGCGCAGCCGGCGGTTCTCGGCCAGGAGCTCCCGGGCGCCGTCCATCTTCTCGAGAAGGATCTTCAGCTTGGCCGGTTCCACCGGCTTCTCGAGGAAGTCGTTGGCGCCGAGCTTGATCGCCTCGACCGCCTGTTCAATGGTCCCCTGACCCGAGAGCACGATGATCGGAAGCGGATAGTCCGCCTTCAGGCGCCGAATCAGGTCCAGGCCCGACAGCCCCGGCATCACCAGGTCGGTGATGACCGCGGTGGCGCGGCCGTCCTCGATCCGATCGAGAGCCTCTTCACCGGAACCGGCGGTCTCGGCCTCGTAGCCCCAGGCTTCCAGCAGCCGGCGCAGACCTTCGCGCGAGCCGGCCTCGTCATCGACGACAAGGATGCGGTCGTTCATGGGTCACCCTGCTTTTTCCAAAGGCCGGAGGACCGGGGGGGCGTGGCCTTCCGGTGTGTCTTTCTGTCCAGTCCGCGTAAATATTACACGGTCATCGCAGCTTCGACATCAAGCGGAACAGGAGGTTTAGCAGGATAGACGCGGTCGCCAGAGCCGTTGCCAGACTCAGAATAACCGCCGCAACTACAAGCATGAACTGCATTTAGCCCTCTCGAGCGCCGTCTTCATGACCCGCTCGGCGTCCTCTCGTCCAAAAGGCTCCCCTGTCGAAGCACTTACACTATTTGCAAGAGGTGAGCCAGACAAGGTCTACAGACCGAAACGTGCCGGCAAAGTCACTTTTCTTGTTCAGGAGGAGCCGATCTGGACGTCTCCCATGTCCGGGAGCCGCTCCTTGACGAATTCGGTGAGTCTCTTCTTGAGACGATTCTCAGCCTGGCGTACCGCCTCCCGTGTCGTTCCGAAACGGTCGCCGAGAACCTGCAGGGTCTTGGGCTCTTCGGCCAGCAGCCGCTCGTCGAGAATCAGCAGCTCCCGCTCGTTGAGACCCTCGCGAAACTCCGCCAGGATCCCCTCCACCCGCTCCTGGAGCTCCCGGCGGGCCACCGACTCCTCGATGTTCTCGTCGGCGGCCGGAAGCACCTCGGCCCGGGAGCGGCCCTCCTCGTCCACCGGAGCGTCCAGATGCACGTCCCGGGAGTCCAGGGCGGCCTGGACGTCGACCACGTCCTGCTCGGACACGCCGAAGTGCTCCGCCAGCAGCTTCGGTCCCACGTCGTAGCCCTGCTCCTCGAGCCGCTGTTTCTCCTTGCGCAGGTTGCGCAGCAGCTTGCGCCGGGCGTTGGTGGTGCCGACCCGCACCAGCCGCACGTTATCCAGCAGGAACTTGACCATGTAGGCCCGGACCCAGTACGCGGCGTAGGTCGGCAGCCGCACGCCGACGTCCGGATCGAAGCGGTCGATGGCGGCGAGCAGGCCGAGGTTCCCCTCCTGGATCAGGTCGAGCACGTTGCGCGCGGCCCGGCGGAAGGAAAAGGCGACCCGGACCACCAACATCAGGTTCGAGGTGACCAGCCGGAACAGCGCCTCCCGGTCCCCGGTCTCCCGGTAGCGGCGCGCCAGCTCCTGCTCCTCTTCGCGGGTCAGCGGCGGGTAGCGGCGTGCCTCCGCCATGTAGCGCTGGAACGGATCGGCCGGTGCGAGGGCGGTGCTGGTCGGCGCCAGCGCCGTGGTGTCGCCGGAGGAATCGTCGTCGTCGCCGGAGTCGCCGAGGGGGTCGGTCAGGACCTCGGGGTCGATGGGTGTCGGCTCGGTCGGCTCATCGGCCATACCGACAATTTAGCAGAGCAACCGGGCCCTCAGGGGGCCGGAGATCAGAAGCTCTTGTCGCCGAGGTACTTCCAGGGGTTGACCCGGCGGCCGTCACGGAACATCTCGTAGTGCAGATGGGGCCCGGTCGAGCGGCCGGTGGAACCGACGGCACCGATCTTGTCGCCCCGGGAGACCTTCTGCCCCGGCTTGACCAGCACCTCGGAGAGGTGGGCGTAACGGGTCACGTAGCCGTAGCCGTGGGAGATGTCGATCGACTTGCCGTAGGGCCCCAGGCGTCCGGCGCGGCTGACCACGCCGTCGGCGGGCGCGGCGATCGGCGTGCCCTGGGGAGCCACGATGTCGACGCCCCGGTGGAAGGCCCGCTTGCCGGTGAAGGGGTCCTTGCGCCAGCCGTAGCCGTGAGAGAACCAGCCGCGGACCGGCATGATGCTCGGCGTCGCGGCCAACAGTTTCTCCCGCTCGGTCCAGGCGGTATCGATCTGCTCCATGGAGAGACCGAGAGACGATGCCCGGGAATTGAGGGCGCGGAACTCCTCGCGGAAGGGCACGGCGTCGGGCACCTCGACCGGCGCTCCCGCGGCACCACCCGCAGCGGGGCGGCTCGAAGGCAGCTCCTCGATGCCCAGGGCCGAGGCCAGCTTGGTCGCCTGGTTTTCGAAGGCGCTCAGGCGTTGGTTCAGATCGTCGAGGGAGGATTCAAAGCGTTGTTTCTCGGCCGTCAACGACTGGTTGGAGCGCTGGAGTTCGGCGATCTCCCGGGAGTCGGAGGCCAGCTTGAACAGGAGCGGCGGCAGGGTCAGGCCGGCAACGGCCAGCACCGCCAGCCCGGCGAAGGCACCGACCACGGCCTTACGCGACAGCTGGAGCTTCTTGAAACGTGCCCGCGCATGGGGCAGAACCAGGATCGTGTAAGACTTACCGGGCATCCATCGCGCTCCGTCTGTCCCCCGATTCCGACTTCGTGTCGGCCGCTTTCCGAGTTTCTCCCGCCCGTTTCCGGGCGTGTTGCCGGACGATCTGCGGAGAAAAGCGGGGGGCGACAGGACTAGAACATAAGTTCGGCGGCGAAGACGAGCCAGCACCGCGGTTTTCCTCCCGGGCGGCAGCCACCCGCGGTCACGAAAACGACATCGAACCGGCGGCACTCTAGCCAGTATCGTCACCCGCCGTCAAGCCGGGCCCGATTCCCCTGTTCCGGCGGCCCCGGGCTTGTCACCGGGGTACGGGCCCTCCGATACTACGCACGAGAGGGCTAATCGGTTGCTCCTGAGATAACGAAAGGGTATTCGTGAAAAAAATTCTCCGGGCTGCCGCAGGGCGAGTCCTGATGGTGGGAATCCCCGGCCCGACGGTCGATGAGGAGAGCGCCGCGGCGCTGCGGGAGCTCGCTCCCGGCGGCGTGATCCTGTTTCGCCGCAACCTCGAGTCGGGCCATCAGATCGCCGATCTGATCGGGAGACTGCAGGACCTGCTCGAGGGACCGACCCTGATCGCCGTCGATCAGGAAGGGGGCCGAGTCAGCCGCCTCGAGCCGCTGTTCGGCAAGACCCCCAGCGCCGAAGCCCTGGCCCGCAGCGGACCGGACGCCGCCTTCGGTCTGGGCCGGTCGATGGGCGAGGCGTTGCGCACCCTCGGATTCAACGTCGACTTCGCTCCGGTCGTCGACCTCTGCGGCCCCGAGGTGCAAAACGGCATCGGCGATCGATCCTACGGCGTCGATCCGGCGGAGACCGCGCGCCTGGCCGGGGCGTTCCTCGAGGGCCTGCAGGGCGCCGGGGTCGCCGGCTGCCTCAAACACTTCCCGGGACTCGGCGACACCGCGGTGGATTCCCACGTGGAACTCCCGGTGTGCACTCGCGGCGCCGACCGCATCGCCGACGAGGATCTGCTCCCCTTCCGCCGGCTCGGCCCCGAGGCCGCGATGATCATGGTCGGCCACGGGCGCTATCCCGAACTCGATCCCGGATCGGAACTCCCCGCGACCCTCTCGGCGCCGATCATCGACGGACTGTTGCGCCGAGAACTCGCCTACCGCGGCATGGTCGTCAGCGACGACATGGAGATGGGCGCGGTGGCCCCGCTGGACGTGGATGGCCGGGCGGCCGTCGCGGCGGTCGCCGCCGGCTGCGATCTGACCCTCTACTGCGCCGACCTGGTGCGAGCGCGCAGCGCCCGGGACGCGCTGCTGCGCGCCGCCGAGGAGGACGCGGGCTTCAACCGCAGGCTGCAGCAGGCGGCGGACACGGTCGTGCGCACCGCGGCGCGCTGGCCGGCACCGAAGCCCGACGG
>CAZBZH010000302.1:0-5800 GCA_964496265.1 uncultured Acidobacteriota bacterium
ATGATCGTGCACCGGGCACGGGGGGTCCCCGGGGGCACCGTGGTCAGCGCGCTGCTGGGCCGCGGCACGCCCCTGGCCCAGGCCGGCGGGCTGGCCCGGCCGGGCATCGTGCACCGGCTGGATCAGGGCACCTCCGGCGTGATGTGCGTGGCCAAGACCGACGAGGCCTACCACGGGATGACCCGGGCCTTCGCCGCCCGGGAGGTCCACAAGATCTATCAGGCGCTGGTCTGGGGGCATCCGGATCCGGAGAGCGGCACGATCGACCGGGCCATCGGGCGCAGCCGCACCGACCCGACCCGCATGGCGGTGCGCGGTTCCCGCACCCGCAAGGCGGCGCTGTCCCAGTACCGGACCCTGCGGGCCATGCCCAGCTTTGCCCTGCTGGAGGTCAAGCCGGTCACCGGGCGAACGCACCAGATTCGCGTGCATCTGCAGTCGATCAATCATTCCATCGTCGGTGACGATCGCTACGGCGGCATGGCCTGGCGCAGCCTGCAGGACCCGACCAAACGCAACGCGGTCCGCGACTTCAACCGCCTCGGACTTCACGCCGCGAACCTGGCCTTCCGCCATCCGGTGGAAGAGACCGAGCTCGAGTTCCATGCGCCGCTTCCCGCCGACTTCGCCGCGCTGGTCGAACTGCTGAGCGTCCAACGATGAAGTCCCTGGCCTTCATCGGCTGCGGGCGCCTGGCCACTGCGCTGGCGCCTCGGCTCGCCCAGGCCGGCTACCCGATCGAGGCGCTGGCCTCCCGGGACGGCCGCTCCGCGGGGAGGCTGCGCCGGCGGTTGGGCGCCGGCGACGTCGTCTCGCCGGAAGACACCCCCTCCCGGGCGGACGTGCTGCTGTTCGCCGTCCCCGACGAGCAGATCGAAGCGCTCTCCACGCGCATCGCCGCCGCTCACGACTCGCTGCGCGGCAAGGTCGCGCTGCACTTCGCCGGGGCCCTCGGCCCCGATGCGCTGGCCCCACTCAAACGCAAGGGATCGTCGACCGCGGTGCTCCATCCGCTGCAGGCCTTCGGCGATCCGGCGGATACCGACGCCATCCTCGCCGACTGCCCGGCCCGCATCGAGGGCGAGGGCGCGGGGCTCAGCGTCGCCCGCCAGCTGCTGCGACGGCTGGGCATGAAGCGCCTCGATCTACCGGCACGCATGACGCCCCGCCAGCGGCGTCTGTACCATGCCGCCGCCTCGGTGGCGGCCAACGACCTGCTGGGGTTGATCAAGCGCGCCGCGGGACTGCTCGAATCCCTGGGCCTGGAAGCGGATGACGCCGAAGCGGCGTTGATGCCGATCGCCGGCACGACGCTGCGCCAGGCGGCGAAGCGGGGCATCGGACCGGCGCTGACCGGGCCGGTATCCCGGGGAGACGCCGAGACCGTCGCCGGCCATCTTGCGGCGATGGATCGTGGGCATCGCAGCGCTGGGGAGATCCATCGGTTGCTGTCGCGGGAGCTGATCGAGATCGCCGCCGAGGATGGCCGGTTGGATCGGGCCGCCCGGCAGCGACTGCGGCGCGTACTCAACGACCGGGATCGCCCGCGCAGAGGCCAGGACTCGACGAGCCGGGCCCGCCGGAGCTAGGCCTCTCCGGCGTCCTCTTCCTTCCCGCGATCCTTGCTGTCCGCCCCGCCGTCATCGGCCGCCGCCGGAGTTTCGCCCCGCGGCTTCCGCGGACGCTTACGGGCGCGCTCGATGGCGTCCTCCTGGCCGGCCAACCGGCAGACGGTCTCGAACAGCTCCTGGTTGAAGTCGGCCAGCGCGCGGCGCGGCACCCGGTCGGGACAGGGCGACCCGGGAAACACCATCGGCTCCCCGATGTGGAACTCCAGCCGGCCGGGCCGCGGGAAGCGACGGTTGCGCGGCAGCAGGTCGTAGTTGCCCCGCATGCCGACGGGCACCACCGGCACACCGCTCCGGGCGGCGATGTGGGCCAGCCCCGGGCGGAAGCGGCGGATGCGTCCGTCGTCGGAGATGCCTCCCTCGGGGAACACGCCGACCACCCGGCCCTCGGACAGGTAGCCGCAAACATCGGCGATGGTCTGACGCGGGTCGGCGACGCTCACGGGCAGGGTCCCGTTGGCGTCGAAGAAGAACCGCCAGCCACGGGACTTGTAGTACCAGGTATCGGTGATCAGGTAGTGCAGCCCCCGGGGGAAGATCATCGACAGCCACCAGGGATCGAGGAAGGAGGCGTGGTTGGGGGCCACCAGCAACGGCCCCTCGGCCGGGATGCGATCGAAGGCACCGACGATGGTCGGACGCCAGTAGAGTCGAAAAAACGGCGCGGTCGACACCGTCAGCCGATTCAGCCACACGTGCTCACCTCCCCCGGCGATGATCCGCCCCGCCCCAGCTTATCTCCTGTGCCCGTTCCTTGCCGAGCGGCCGCCCCCGGGAGCTTCCGGCCCCCGCCGGGTCGCTCCGCTGGCCTCGCCGCAGAGGCCCGGATATAGTGGTTCGGTCTCAGCAAACGGGGTACTCGTCATGGTTCGCAAGATTCTCCTGACCTTGGTCCTGATCGGCCTCCTGCCCAGCGCCGGCATCGCCCAGAGCGAAGTGATCCGCCGGGGCGGCAACGCCATCGCCTTTCCCGCCCGCACCACCGACGGGAACTTCGACGGCACCTGGTATTACGCCAGCCGGGACCACCGCATGGGTCTGTTCATCCGCACCGTCGACGGCGAACCCCAGCTCCAGATGATCTACCGCAGCAACCGCTTCCCCGAGTCCTTCGACACCGACTGGAACGGTCGGGCGGAGTACCTGGTCGCCGGCCGCCCCTGCGGCTTCGAGTTCAAGAAGGTCAAGTCCGACGAGAACGCCATCCACGGCGAGTGGCGCTGGATCACCACCTGGAGCGGCCGGGAGCGGGAAATCTTCGCCAACGTCGAGATCCACCGGACCGGCGACGGGCGTCAGCTGGTGATCCGCTTCCCCGACAAGACCCGCACCCTGCGGGAGGAATCGGGGGACGAGCGGGTCATCGACAGCCCCGAATCCTGGAGCTTCCGCAAGATTTCCCGCCGCATCGTCCGGGTCGAGGAGCTCCCCTTCTGATCGGTTGACCGCCCCCACGGCTCTCCCTATACTCGCGGATCGGGCCGCAGCCGCGGGCTGCCAGGGCCTCGCAACTGAAGCCAGGGGGGTGACGTGGAGTCTCGCGGTCATTGGAGTTCACGGGTCGGGTTCGTCCTGGCCGCCGCCGGGAGCGCCATCGGCCTCGGCAACATCTGGAAGTTCCCCTACATCACCTGGGACAATTCGGGCGGCGCCTTCGTCCTGATCTACCTGGCGTGCATCGCCGCGGTCGGTCTGCCGATCATGGTCTGCGAGCTGATGATCGGGCGCATGACCCAGAAGAGCCCGGTCGAAGCGCTGCGTGAAGCCGCCGGCCCGGCCTGGGCCTGGATCGGCGGCGCCGGGGTCATGACCGGCTTCATCATCCTCGGCTACTACATCGTGATCGCCGGCTGGACCCTGCGCTACGTCTGGCAGTGCCTGGTCTGGACGATCAACGGCTTCGACCCGGTGCAGGCCGGCGGCGACAAGTTCGCCGGCGAGTTCCTGACCAACGGCCCCCTGCAAATCCTGCTGACCATCTCGTTCATGGCGCTGACCATGGCGGTCGTCTCCCGGGGCATCGGCGGCGGCATCGAGAAGGCGGCGCGCATCCTGATGCCGATCCTGCTGGCAATCCTCGCGTTGCTGGTGGTGAGCGCCCTGACGATGGAGGGTGCCGGCGAAGCCCTGGGCTTCCTCTTCACTCCGAACTTCGCCGAGGTCGAATCGATTGCCGTGCTCGAGGCACTGGGGCATTCGTTCTTCACCCTGTCTCTCGGCATGGGGGCGATGATCACCTACGGGTCCTACCTGACCCGCAACGATTCGGTGGTTCGCTCGGCCTCGACGGTGGCGATCCTCGATACCGTGATCGCCCTGGTCGCCTGCGTGATCATGTTCTCGGTGATCTTCTCGGTGCCGGAGATCAAGGAAGGGCTGTCCGGCTCCAAGTCTCCGGTCGGCATGCTGTTCGTGACGCTGCCGACGCTGTTCTACCAGCAGGTGCCCTTCGGCAACGTGCTGGCTCCCCTGTTCTATCTGCTGGTGGCCTTCGCCGCGCTGACCTCGACGATCTCGATGCTCGAGGTGGTCGTCGCCTACTTCATCGACAACAAGGGAATGAACCGGATCAAGGCAACCGTGGTCGGCGGTTCCGGAGCGCTGCTGATCTCCCTGGCCTGCGCGGTCTCCCTGGGCGCGATGAACCTGCCGAGCCAGGTCACCCTGCCGCTGCTGGCGCCGGGCAAATCCGGCGTGCTCGGCGTGCTGGATCACGTGGCCTCCAACTGGCTCCTGCCCGTGGGTGGATTCTTCATCACCCTGGCGGCGGGCTGGGCCATCAGCCGCAAGGTCAGCGAAGCCGAACTGATCGACGAGAACACACCGGGCTGGTTCAAGTACGGCGTGTGGAGCTTCTTCGTGCGCTTCATCTGCCCCATCGCCGTGGGCGCGATCATCGTCGCCGTCATCGTGGGCAAGGACTTCAGCTAGCGGTTATCCTGCCCGGGTGATGCAGCGCGCACTCATCCTGCTGGCAACGCTTCTTCTCGCCGCCGCCACCGGCGTTGCGGCGAAGGAGCCGCTGCGGGGGCCGTTCAGCGTCGTCGACGCCGGCGGCGCTCTCGACGACCCGGAAGTCGAGCGGCACCTGGCCTTTTCCGCCCCGATCTTCGACGCGGTGCGGGTCCCTTCCGACCAGGTGGGCGACTGGAGAACCGGAGAGCTGCGCAAGGGGCTGCGTTCATTCGTCAAGCGCCGGCGCCGCCAGGGCATGGAGGTCATCGTTGCCGTCGCGCCCTGGTCCGAACAGGTTCCGTATTCCGACCCGGGCACCGCAGAGCGATTGACCCGTTTCCTGCAGAAGCTACGCAAGCGCGGGATCAGGCGGGCGATCCTCGACTTTTCCCGGGCACCCGACCGTCTGATCGACCTCGAGGATGCCCTGCGCTTCGGCACCCGCTCCGAGCTCGCCCAGATCGCCCTGGCCAACGAGGTGGCGAGCGCGGGAACCGGCGTCGGACTGTGGCTCCACCCCTCGGCCGCGACCGTCGAGGCCCTGGCCGCGCAGCCCGCTTACATCCCGCCAACCGACGCCATGGAGAACCCGGAGAAGAACCTGGCCCCGGGGGTCGGCCTGGTGACGGTCGGGACGGACCCGGCGCGGCGCAGCATTCCCTCGGCGCCCCTGGGCGAGCTTCGCAATCAGCTGGACGGTCGCCCGCTGATGCTGCGGGACGCCTTCCCTCGATCGGATAACCGCGAAGGAGAGGGGCTCGCCTTGCTCCTCGGCCCCCTGCGCGGGCGTGAACCGCTGGGCGCCATCCTCAGCGCCTACTCCTGTCCGGTCCAGAGCGAACTGGCGGCGAACCGTCTCACGCTACAGACCATCGGCGACTACCTGAGGATGGACACGGCCTACGATGCAGACGCAAGCCGCAAGGCTGCCGTCCGGCAGCTGGCCGGCGACGATCGAGCCGTGCGGGCCGTCGCCCTGGAGGGCGACCTTGACCGCCGTCCGTCTCTCGAGTGGGGCGGCTTCATCGGAGAGTTGAACTACCGGCCGGCGGAAAGGGACAACGTCGACACGGCGGTGCGGCTGCTGCGCTCCCCCGCGGAACGGATCGGCTGGGACTACGTGGTGCGGCGCTACCCCGAGCGCATCGAGGCGCTGCGGCGCGCGAAGGATCGGGCGTTCGCGGCGGTGGTGACTCGACGGATGGAGAAAGAGTGTA
>CAZBZH010000303.1:0-5784 GCA_964496265.1 uncultured Acidobacteriota bacterium
GGACCGGGGCGGCGGGGCTTTCGGGGAGAGCGGCGACCGCCAGGCGGCGCCAGCGCCGGTCCATGTTGCCGCTCAGAAGATGGTTGAGCAGGTCGTAGCGGCGGGCGATGGAGCCGAACATGCCCTGGACGCGGGCGGGTTCTTTCAGCGGGTCGACGGCCAAGAACGGACTCCTCGGTCACGTCCCGGGAATGCGCGGGCGCCCGGGGCGGACACTAGTAGTACCAGTCACCCGCAACTCGCGCCGCTTCAGGCCGATCGGGTTGACAACCCCCGGGGCCGTTGATATAAGGCACGTTTTGTGGCCAGGGATATTCCTGCATACCGCACGGGCGAGGACTGAACGCCTTGAAAACCTACGTGCCGAAACAGGGCGAGATCGACCGCGCCTGGTGGGTGGTCGACGCTTCCGGAATGACGCTGGGACGACTTTCGACGGTTGTCGCGTCCCACCTTCGCGGAAAGCACAAGCCTTCTTATACCCCTTTCCTCGACACCGGCGACCACGTCATCGTGCTCAACGCCGACAAGGTGGTCCTGACCGGACGCAAGTGGGAGGGTAAGCACTACTACGCCCACACCGGTTGGCCCGGAGGCATCAAGGAGATCCGCGCCGACAAGTTGCGCGATCGCCGCCCCGAGCGCCTGGTCGAGTACGCGGTCTGGGGCATGCTCCCCAAGGGCTCGCTGGGGCGCAAGATGTTCCGCAAGCTCAAGGTCTACGCCGGCGACCAGCATCCGCACGTCGCCCAGCAGCCGAAAGAGCTCGCCATCGCCGGCGCCATCCGGCAAGAAAAGAATTAGGAGTAACGCTTGAGCGGCAAGACGCAGTACTACGGAACCGGTCGCCGTAAGAGCTCCGTCGCGCGGGTCTACCTGCGCCCGGGGACCGGCAAGATCGTGGTCAACAAGCGGGACTTCGAGGAGTACTTCGGCAGCGCGATGACCAAGCAGATCATCAAGCAGCCGCTGGCCCTCACCGAGACCGAAGGTCAATTCGATATTCTGGTCGGCACCCGGGGCGGTGGTCCCAGTGGTCAGGCCGGCGCCATGCGCCTGGGCATCGCCCGCGCGCTGTGCGAATACAACCCGGAGTTGCGCGGCGCGCTGAAGCGTGCCGGGTTCCTCACCCGCGATGCGCGCCGGGTCGAGCGTAAGAAATACGGGCAGCCTGGTGCCCGCAAACGGTTCCAGTTCTCGAAACGCTAGGTTCCGGGGTTTAGCGACGGCGTCGCAGGGAGGCTTGTTTCTTGGTTTCGGTCACGATGAAAGAATTGCTGGAGGCCGGCGTTCACTTCGGCCACCAGACTCGGCGCTGGAACCCGAAGATGAAGGAGTACATCTTCGGCGGGCGCAATGGCATCTACATCATCGACCTGCACAAGACCGTCAAGAACTTCCGCGATGCGCTGGGATTCGTGACGGGGCTGGCTGCGAAGGGTGGGACGGTTCTGTTCGTCGGCACCAAGCGGCAGGCCCAGCAGCCGATCGTCGAAGAGGCGAATCGCTGCGGCATGTACTACGTCGATCAACGCTGGCTCGGCGGCACGCTGACCAACTTCACGACCATCCGTCGGAGTATCAACCGGTTGAAGGAGCTTGAGGAAACTCTCGCTACCGAAGACAACCAGTTGACGAAGAAGGAAAACGCGAAGATGGAGAAGGAGCGGGCCAAGCTCGAGAAGAGCCTGGCCGGGGTCAAGAACATGGAGCGGCTCCCGAGCTGCATGTTCGTCGTCGATCCCCAGCGTGAGAAGATTGCCGTCGCGGAAGCGAATAAGCTGAACATTCCGGTGGTCGCGGTGGTGGATACCAACTGCGATCCCGATCCGATCACCTACCCGATTCCGGGGAACGACGATGCGATCCGGGCGATCAAGCTGTTCGCCGGGCGCATGGCCGACGCCATCATGGAAGGCCGCGAATCCTGGAAAGAGGTTCGTGAGTCCGAAGACGGTTCGGCGGAGCGCGGCGGTGCCGGCGCGCAGAAGTCGGTGGGCGATCGGGTTCGCGCACGTGCCTCCCGCCGCGAGCGGGTGCGGGCTCAGGCCCGGGTGGGCACGTCCGACGATTCGGGCTCCAGCGAGTAAACGGACATCCGGCTCGCCACCCGTAGGGTGGTCGGGCGTTCTCGGACGGCTGGACGGCCCCCGGTGGGGACGCCTCCGTCGGCGGCACAACTACGGGTCGACCCCAGGGAAAGCCCCGTCAGCGATCACGGCTCGGTAGGGACTGCCGGAGCCGAGGTGACAGCGGAGAAGTCAAAGTCATGAGTATCAGCGCGGCTACAGTCAAGGAACTCCGGGAGAAGACCGGAGTCGGCATGATGGAATGCAAGAAGGCGCTCGTCGAGACCAACGGCGACATGGAAGCCGCCGAGAAGCTGCTCCGCAAGAAGGGCATGGCGGTCGCGGCCAAGAAGTCCGGCCGGGCCACCGGTGAAGGTGCCGTTTCCTCGTACATCCACACCGGCGGAAAGATCGGCGTGCTGGTCGAGATCAACTGCGAGACCGACTTCGCCGCGCGGAACGACGACTTCCAGGGACTGGTGCGGGACGTGGCGATGCACGTGGCCGCCGCGGGACCTCGTTTCGTTTCCCGTGAAGAGGTCACCGACGACATGCTGGCCGAAGAGCGGGAGATCGCCCGGGACGCCGCGATCAAGGCGGGCAAGCCGGAGAAGGTCGTCGACAAGATCGTCGAGGGCAAGATGGAGAAGTACTACAGCGAGCACTGTCTCCTGGAGCAGCCCTACGTCAAGGATCCCGACGTCACCGTCGGTCAGCTCGTGACCGACGCCATCGCCCGTATCGGCGAGAACATCCAGGTGCGCCGCTTCTCGCGGTTCGTCCTGGGAGAGTAAGTCCTCCGATCGGGAGCTCGCGCTCCCCGAGGTCCCAGCCGTGCAGGCCGACGAAGCCGCCAGAGCCTCCGAGAAGCCGCTGCGCTATCGGCGCGTGATGTTGAAGCTCTCCGGCGAGGCCCTGATGGGTAACCGGGACTTCGGCTACGACCCCGACGTCGTCTCCGCGATCTCCGACGAGATCGCCGCCGTCAGCCAGATGGGCGTCGAGCTCGGCGTGGTCATCGGCGGCGGGAACATCTTCCGCGGTGCCGCGGGGATCCGCGCCGGCATGGACCGGGTCACCGCCGACCACATGGGCATGCTCGCCACGGTGATGAACGCCCTGGCGATCCAGGACGCCCTCGAGCGGCGCAACCTGACGACCCGGGTGCTCTCGGCCCTCGAGATCCGCGAGGTCGCCGAACCCCTGATCCGCCGTCGCGCGTTGCGCCACATGGAGAAGGGGCGGGTCGTGCTCTTCGCCGCGGGTACGGGGAATCCGTACTTCACGACGGACAGCGCCGCGGCGCTGCGCGCGATGGAGATCAAGGCGGAGGTGCTGCTCAAGGCGACCAAGGTCGACGGGGTCTACACCAAGGACCCGGTGAAGCACGACGACGCCGAGTTCCTGCCCAAGATCAGCTACCTCAAGGCCCTCGAGTTGGGGCTACAGGTCATGGACGCCACGGCGATCTCGCTCTGCATGGACAACAAGCTTCCGATCGTGGTGTTCGACGTCAAACAGTCGGGCAACATTCGCCGGATCGTGCTCGGTGAGAGCGTCGGTTCGGTCGTTTCCGCGGAGTAACAGTCATGGTGGACGAGATCCTGGCAGAGACCGATTCCCGCATGGACGCGTCGTTGGCCGACGCGCGGCACAAGTTGGCGGCGGTGCGTACCGGCCGAGCCTCGGCGTCGATCTTCGACGGCGTGATGGTCGACTACTACGGCACTCCCACGCCGATGAACCAGGTGGCCAAGCTGTCGGTTCCCGAGCCGGCGCTGATCGTGGCTCAGCCCTTCGATGTCTCCGCGCTGGGCGCCATCGAGAAGGCGATCATGTCGGCCGATCTGGGGCTCAACCCGCAGAACGACGGCAAGCTGATCCGCATCCAGATCCCGCCGCTGACCGAGGAACGCCGCAAGCAGCTGGTCAAGAAGGTCAACGCCATGGGCGAAGACGCCAAGACCGCGATCCGGCAGATCCGGCGGGATTCCAATGAGCAGCTCAAGAAGGCGGAGAAGGCCGGGGAGATCCCCGAAGACGACTCCCGCCGGGCCCAGGACGAGGTCCAGAAGCGGACCGACAATCACACCAATGCGGTCGACGAGCTGTGCAAGGCCAAGGAGAAGGAGTTGATGGAGGTCTGACGCCGGCGGGGAACCGGCCGAGGGGTCGGAACGCCGTGGGAAGAGGTCGTCCAAGGTTGGGTTGGGACGCGAGGGCGGGGGAACTCGATCTCGCGGGACCAGGAGGAGGCGTGAGACGTCAGACCGAGCCGGAGCGACGAGAGGAGACGCTGTACGGGGTTCACCCGGTGATGCAGGCCCTCGAAGCGCGCCGCCGTTCGGTTGAGCGGGTGCTGGTGGCCCGGGAATCGGCTCACGGCAACGTCGCCCGGGCGCTGAAGCTGGCGCGCCAGGCGGGGGTTCCGGTCAGCTACGTGCCCAAGGCGGTGCTTCAGCGCCGGGTGGGCCGCAACGCCGGGGCTCAGGGGATTGCGGCGATCGTCTCGCCGGTGGCCTACGCCGATGTGGACGAGGTGGTCCGGGCGGCTCAGGCCAGGCCGGACGGTTTGATTCTGCTGCTGGACCGGGTCACCGACGGGGGCAATCTCGGCGCGGTGCTGCGCTCGGCGGCTGCGGCCGGGGTCGACGGGGTCATCCTGGCGGCCGACGGCACCGCCGGACTGTCCGCCGCGGCGGCGAAGACGGCGGCAGGGGCGATGGAGAAGGTTCGGGTCGCCCGGGAGGCAAAGCTCCCCCGGTTGATCCGCCGGCTGAACGAGAGCGGGTTCGAGACGGTGGTGCTCGACCCCAGGGCAGAGGTCGGCTGGGATCGTGGGGCCTATCGGGGCCCGGTGGCGCTGGTCGGCGGGGGTGAGGAGCGGGGCGTAAGGCCCGGAGTCCTCAAGGAGTGCAGCGGGAAAGTGGCGATTCCGTTGGCGGCGGGGGTGGAATCCCTCAACGTCGCGGTCGCCGTCGGAGTGATGCTGTTCGAGGTGATTCGGCAACGTCGTGAATCGCCGGATGCCCTTGAAAGGAAAGGGGCTCGCTGTTAACATCTGCCGTTTGTCGAGCCGCTGGCGTAGCTCAGTTGGTAGAGCAGCGGTTTTGTAAACCGCCGGTCGGGGGTTCGAGTCCCTTCGCCAGCTCCAACGCCGGCGGGGTGGCTGCGACGGTAAGTGGCTGCATTAGAGTGATTTATCGGCGCCTGGGGGAGGCCGCGCCGGTCTCCCCGAGGCGCTGCAGGAGGCGTACGGAAGACGGAGGGGTGCCCGAGTGGCTAAAGGGAGCAGACTGTAAATCTGCCGGTCTATGACCTACGAAGGTTCGAATCCTTCTCCCTCCACCATCCGTCGACACCAGACGCAAGCGAATCGAAAACATGTGAGCGGGAATAGCTCAGTTGGTAGAGCATCAGCCTTCCAAGCTGAGGGTCGCGAGTTCGAGCCTCGTTTCCCGCTCCAAAAGCGCCCCTGGGGGGGCAACAGGGTCGGAGCCACGGTGGGTCCGGCCGGGTTGAAAAGGTAGTTACCGAGTTTCAGTGACCTAGGCCCATGTAGCTCAGTCGGTAGAGCACTTCCTTGGTAAGGAAGAGGTCACCGGTTCAAGTCCGGTCATGGGCTCCAGTCGTTCGGCTCTCCGCAAAGACGGGGAAGCCAAGGAGAGCAGGGAATGTCGAAGGAAAAGTTCGATCGTTCAAAGCCGCACGTGAA
>CAZBZH010000304.1:0-5779 GCA_964496265.1 uncultured Acidobacteriota bacterium
GTGGCGATCTTTCTCGCCGGGTTGCTCTGGCGGGCGCTGCCGCGAGGTTTCCGGGCTCGTTTCCAGGAAGGCTCGGAGCTTCTGCTCTACGTGGTCGTGACCGCCCTGACCGTCTGGATCTGCCTGTCTCTCGGCGATTTCGCCGAGGCGGCGTTCTTCGGCGGCAACTACCAGGATTGGCTGCTGAACACCACGGGGCTGCGCTACGACCAGCGCAACGCGTTGGTCGTCGGCCTGGCCATGGGCTTTGCCGTCATTCCGATCATCTTCTCGATTTCCGAAGACGCGATCTCCAACGTGCCGAACAACCTGGTGTCCGGCTCGCTGGCCCTGGGCGCGAACCGTTGGCAAACGGTGACCCGGGTGGTGTTGCCGACCGCCAGCCCCGGAATCTTCTCGGCGATCATGATCGGGTTCGGGCGTGCCATCGGTGAGACGATGATCGTGCTGATGGCCACGGGCAACACGCCGATCCTGGGCTGGAGCGCGTTCGACGGTTTCCGCACGCTCTCGGCAAACATCGCCGTCGAGATTCCCGAGGCACCTCAGGGCGGCACGTTGTACCGCACGCTGTTCCTGGCGGCGCTGATGCTGTTCGCATTCACCTTCCTGCTCAATACCGTGGCGGAACTCGTGCGCCAACGGTTGCGCAAACGCTACGCGCAGCTCTAGGAAGCGAGGTACGGCATTGAACGCAGCTCACGTCAAGCGCAAGAACCTGCTGGCCGACGGCATGACCGCGCTGTGCGGAGGCGCCCTGGCGCTGAACCTGCTGCTGGTGGTCGCGCTCCTCGCCGTCCTGGTCATCAATGGCGGTGCCTTCTTCTGGCAGAAGGAGCTGGCGCGGGTCGAGTTGAACGACGGAACCCTGTGGCTCGGCGAACAGCACAACCGCGAAGAAATCCCCCCGACCCCGGAGGATCCCGAGCCCGGTACCCGGATTCGGCTCAAGGTCGGCAACCGCGACCTGACCGGCATCGATTTCGTGTGGGTCGACGAACGGGACATCGTCGACCGCACCGCTCCGCAAGACGCGGTGCTGATCGAGCGCCTGGAGTGGGGCAACTTCTACGGCTGGATGAAGGAGCTGCGCCGGGGCGACGAGGTGCTGGCGAGCGGTTCCGCGTCGGTCTGGGAGGCCTTCGACGGGTTGCACCAGGAGAAGCTCGAGGAGGCGGAGACGGTCCACGCCTTCGAGCTCGGAGAGATCGGCGACGTCAACTACCGGATCGAGCGGCTGCGTCTCGATCTGCGTCGCCTGGAACTGGAGAACCTGGAGCCGGCCGAGTTCGAACGGCGCAAGCAGGAGATCGAGTCCAAGCGTGCCGTGGCCGATCAGGAGTTCGAGGCACTGTCCGAGCAACTGTTCGGTATGCGCGACGATCTGGCCGCCGAGACGCTGGTCTTGACCTCGGTCGACGGGGGCGAGGTCGAACTGCCCGTGGCCGAGGTCGTCCGGGCGGTCCAGCCCAACGCCATGGGTACGCTCGGCCGCACCGGTTTGTACCTGAGCCGCATCCGCGAGTTCGTGTTCGATGATCCCCGCGCCTCGAATACCGAGGGGGGCATCTTCCCGGCGATCTTCGGCACCGTGATGATGGTCTTCCTGATGTCCTTCGCGGTCGCGCCCTTCGGCGTGCTGGCCGCTCTCTACCTGCGGGAGTACGCGAAGCAGGGGTTGATGGTGCGTATCGTGCGCGTGGCGGTGAACAACCTGGCCGGTGTGCCCTCGATCGTCTTCGGGGTCTTCGGCCTGGGCTTCTTCGTCTATCTCGTCGGGGGCAGCATTGACCGCCTGTTCTATCCCGAGGCGCTTCCCACGGCGACGTACGGGACAGGAGGCATCCTCTGGGCCAGCCTGACCCTGGCGCTGCTCACCGTGCCGGTGGTCATCGTTGCGACCGAGGAAGGTTTGGCGGCGGTGCCGCGCATCGTGCGGGAGGGATCGCTGGCGCTGGGAGCGACCAAGTTCGAGACCACCTGGCGGGTGGTCATCCCCGCCGCCGCGCCGGGCATCCTCACCGGGTTGATCCTGGCCATGGCCCGGGCTGCCGGCGAGGTGGCTCCGCTGATGATCGTCGGGATGGTCAAGCTGGCTCCCGATCTTCCTGTCGACGGGCATTTCCCCTTCGTGCACTTCGAACGCAAGTTCATGCACCTGGGGTTCCACATCTACGATGTCGGTTTCCAGAGCCCCAACGTCGAGGCGACCAAACCGCTGGTGTTCGCGACCGCGCTGCTGTTGATCCTGCTGGTCACGCTGATGAACCTGGTCGCCATCGGCGCGCGCAACTACCTGCGCAACAAGTACGCCACCAGCGCCGTCTAGGACTCCGCCGGCACCTGCACGATTCGATCCTCGTCCTGACACCACGCGGTCAGCGATCCGCCGTAGACGCAGCCGGAATCGAGGCCGATCGTCTTTACCGTGCGGTAGTGCCCCCGGGTTCCCCAGTGGCCGTGGATTACCGGGGCTTCCCCGCTGTAGAAGCTGTCCCAGGGCGCGCTGCCCACGGGACAGGCATCCGGCGGCCCGAAGTGCTTGTGCCGCTCTCCGTCGGCGGCGCAGCAACGGACCTGGGTCGCGAACGCGGTGTCCGGGTGCTGCAGCCAGTCGTCGTCGTGGTTCTCCGGGGCGCCGTTGATGCGATCGGCGACCGCGTGTAGCTCGCGCCAGCCCGGGTGGACCCCGGCGTGGACCGCCCAGACGTCGGGGCCCTGACCCGAAGACGGGAGAAAGACGAGCAACGGCTGTCGCCGCAGCCTGTCCAGCAGCGCGGCGCCGTCCTCGGCCGCGAAGAGGGTGTCGAGGGTCGGTAGCGGTTTCGGCTTGCGTCCGCTATGGGCCAGCAGTCCGTGGATGTCGTGATTGCCCAGCACGGCCCGACCGTCGAGCTCGGTCCAACGACGCAGCACGGCGAGGGAGTCCGGGCCCCGGTTGATCAGATCGCCCAGGCACCACAACTCGTCGCGGCCGGTCTGGAAGTCGATGGCATGCAGCAGCCGGTCGAACTCCCGGGCGCAGCCATGGATGTCGCCGATGAACCAACGCATTGCCCGGCCACTATAGAGACCCGGCGCCGGCCCCTGCCAACGGGAGGCCCGCCGCGGGGACGAGAGCCCGGATGGGGGTACCCTTGTCCCCATGACCGAGTCCTACCGGGATCATTTCGCGCTGCCTGCCGGGCAGAGTTGGTTCAATTGCTCCCATCAGGGGCCGCTGCCTCGTGTCGCCGCCGCCGAGGCGGAGGAGGCGATTCGCTGGAAGCTGGATCCCCGGGAGTTGACCACCGAGCGGTTCAGCGAGCTCCCTCGCCGGGTCAAACGCGCGGCCGCCGAGCTGATCGGGGGCAGCCCCGAGCAGATCGTCCTGGCCAACGGCGCTTCCTACGGCCTGCACCTGTTGGCCGGCGGTCTACCGCTGGAAGCGGGGGACGAGGTGGTGCTGATGGCCGGCGACTTCCCCTCGAACCATCTGCCCTGGCTGTTGCGCCGGGAACGCGGGGTTTCGGTCAAGCTGCTCGAGCCGGCGGCGACGGTGCTCTCGGCCGACGAGGTCGCGGCGGCGCTCACGCCGCGTACCCGGGTGCTCAGCGTCAGCTGGGTCCACTCCTTCAGCGGCATGGTGCTGGATATCCCGCGCATCGGCGCGCTCTGCCGGGAGCAGGGTGTGCGGTTGGTGGTCAACGTCAGCCAGGGGCTGGGCGGGCGGCGTTTGCGCATCGACGAGTGGCCGGTGGATGCGCTGGTCAGCGTCGGCTGGAAGTGGCTCTGCGGCCCCTACGCCACCGGTTTCTGCTGGCTGCGCCGGGAGACTCTGGAGGCGTTGCGCTACGACCAGGCCTACTGGCTCTCGGCCCAGACCGCCGACGATCTGGCGGGGGGGCAGGGGCCTTCCCTCGAGGCGATTCGTGCCGTCGGCGCTCGCCGCTACGACATCTTCGGCACGGCGAATTTTTTCAACTTCAAACCCTGGGCCGCCGCGCTGGAGCTGTTCGCCGGGCTGGACGCCGCGGCGATCGAGGCCCATGACCGGATGCTGGCCGAGCGTTTCGTCGCGGGACTGGACGCATCACGCTTCGAGCGGCTCGGCGAGGGTCGACCGCCCCAGTCGTCGATCGTCCTGCTTCGCCCGCGGGACGGAGACTGCGACGGCTTGCTTCAGCGCCTGAAAGACGCGGGCATCACCGTGGCCCACCGGCGGGGCCGGCTGCGCTTCAGCTTTCACCTGTACAACGACGCCGGCGAGGTCGATCGCGCCCTCGACCTGCTGCATGGGTGAGTCGTCGTACCGGACCCGCAGCCGGTTCAGTCGGTCGGCGGTGTAGAGGGCGGTTCGGGAGGCGCGGCCAGCAGGGCCCGGGCTTCGGCGACCAGACGGCGGGTGACCCGTTCGTGGCCCTCGGGGGCCAGATGGGTATCGAAGGGTTGGTAGACGATCTCGCCGGCAGCCGCACCCTGGCGCAGTTCCTCGGTCATGTCGACGAAGGCGATGCCGTTGTTCCGGCAGGCCTGGGCCAACCAGGGGCCGAGCCGGTTGCGCTGGGGCGGATCCCAGCCGTCGGAGGCGCGTAGCCCCAGGTTCTCCAGCCGCGGCACCGAGAAGTCGTTGAAGCTCACCGACGGCGCGACCGCCCGGAACTTCATCGGCAGCATGAACACGAGCAACCTGGCGCCGGCCGCGTCGGCCAACTGCTTGCCCTCGATGAGCGCGTTCAGGCTCTCGCCGAACCCATCGTGGTTGGGGGGAGCCAGCGTGGGATCGGGCATGAACAGCATGCGCATCGGGTAGACCTTGCCGTCGGCCCCCTGCATCGTGCCCTCGGGGCCCTGCTCCCAGGGGCGCCGAGAGCGCAACGAGGCGTAGAACTTGAAGGTCGGCGAGCGAAGTTGCCAGGACTCCTTGCGGGTCAGGCTGCCCTTGCGGTCCTGCTTGATGAAGGGCGGTTTGCCCTGTTCCAGCCAGCCGCGGTAGTCCCGGGCTTCGTTGAGGTCGTTGCTCTCGGCGATCTGCCACAGGATCAGGTCCGGGGCCGGATCGAGGCCGTGGCGTTTCAGCACGATCAGTTCGGTCGGAGGCGAATAACCGGCCCGTCCCAGGTTGCGGCCGCGCTTGCCCAGCTCTTCGGCGATCCGGTGAGGGAAGGTCTCCTCGATCGGCAGGTTGCCCGCTTCGGTGAACGAGTCGCCGATGAACACCACCTCGGGATTCGGGATCGCCTCCGAGTTGCGGAAGCCGTCGGCGTCGGTCTCGAAGGTGATAGTGCGGGCGTAGGGATCCCGGTCCTGGTTGAACATCGCCAGATCACCCCGGGACAGCCCGGTCCAGGAGATGCCGCCGGGGCGGGCGTAGGGCAGATCCGGGTCGGACTCCAGCGCCTGGCCGGTGCCCAGATACCAGGGGTTGTCCATCAGATGCAGGGGCGGCAGCAGCCAGCAGGCCGCTTCCCAGAAGCCGAGCACCAGGGTCGCGGAGAACAGGATCGCGGCGGCGCGGAAGCCGTAGCCCCGTCGCAGCCGGGCCGGCAGCAGGGCGCCGACCAGCACGACCAGCGCCAGCAGGGTCAGCCCGCAGGCCAGGCCGAACTGCAGGTAGGTGTAGCGCCCGAGGGCCGCCGCCGGTTTGGCGGCGGGCAGCAACCAGGCGAGGGCGGCGAGTCCCGCGAACGCGAACCCGATGACGAATCTGGCCAAAGCTCACTTCCTGCGTCGAAAGCGCGCATTCTAGCCCAGACGGCGCCTGCGGGGGATTCGCTCCCGATCGTTAGCGCGGCAGCCG
>CAZBZH010000305.1:0-5771 GCA_964496265.1 uncultured Acidobacteriota bacterium
TGAGTTCTGGCGACGCGCCCAGGAGATCTTCGACGAGGCGGCCTAGCTGCCGGTCGAGGAGCAGGGCGCCCGGCTGCGGGAACGCTGCGGCGACGACGTCGAACTGCTGCGCGCCGTCGAGTCGCTGCTCGTCGCCGATCGCCAGAGCGTCACCGAACTGGATCGCCCGCCGGTCGCCGAGCTCGTGCGTTCCCTGGCCGAGGCCAGCGAGGAACATTGGCTGGGCAAGACCCTCGGCTCCTACCGGCTCGTGTCCGTGCTCGGCCGCGGCGGCATGGGCACCGTCTTCCGCGCCGAGCGGGACGACGCCCAGTACGAGCAGACCGTGGCGATCAAGGTCGTGGCGCTGGCGGCGGTCGGGGAGTTCGCCGAGCGGCGGCTGCAGAGCGAGCGCCGGATCCTCGCCGGTCTGGAGCATCCCAACATCGCGCGCCTGCTCGACGCGGGCACCGCCGCCGAGGGGGTGCCGTACTTCGTGATGGAGTACGTCGACGGCAAACCGATCACCGAGTACTGCCGCGAGGCGAAGCTGTCGGTGGACGAACGGGTGCGGCTTGCGGTGCGGGTCTGTCACGCGGTGCGCCACGCTCATCGCAATCTGGTGGTGCATCGGGACATCAAGCCGAGCAACATCCTGGTGACGGCCCAGGGCGAGCCGAAGTTGCTCGACTTCGGCATCGCCAAGCTGCTCGACGGCGACGACGGTTCGACCCGGGCGGCGATGACCATGACCATGGCGCTGACGCCGGGTTATGCCGGGCCCGAGCAGATCGCCGGCAAGGGCATCACCACCGCAACCGACGTCTACAGCCTCGGGGTGTTGCTCTACGAGCTGCTGTCGGGGCAGTTGCCTCACGCCTGGGAGTCGCGAGTCCCGTCGGAGATCGAGCGGGCGTTGAGCCGGGAGCCGACGTTGCCCAGCACCGTCTGGAGCCGGCGGATCCAGCAGGACGCAGCCGGGGCGAACGGGGCTGCCGAGTCCTTCGGGCAGGGCGCCGGCGCGATTCAGCGGCGGCTCGGCGGCGATCTGGACAACATCGTGCTGCGGGCGCTGCGCTACGACCCGGAGCAGCGCTACGGCTCGGCCGGCGATCTGGCCGACGACCTGGAGCGCTATCTCGAGGGGCGGCCGGTGCAGGCGCGGCCGGCGACCTGGTCTTATCTGGCGCGGAAGTTCGTGCGGCTGCACGCGCCGGCGGTCACCGCCGCGGCGGCGATCGTCGGCACCCTGGCGATCTTCTCGCTGCTGACCTATCTGCAGTCCCGGGACCTGGAACGGGAGCGGGACGCGGCGCGGCTGGCCCAGGGGCGCGCCGAGGCGGTCACCGAGTTCCTGCTGGAGTCCTATCGCCGGGTCGATCCCCAGCACAACCGGGGCGAGACGGTGACCGCCCGGGAGGTGCTCGACGACGCGGCCCGGCGGATCGAGAACGAGCTCGCCGGGGAGCCGGAGCTGCAGGCTTCGATGATGCACACCCTGGGCAAGGTGCATCTGAGCCTCGGCTTGTACGAGAGCGCGGAGTCGTTGATCGCCGGCGCCCGGGACATCCGCGGCGAGGTGTTCGGCACCGAGGATGAGTTGTACCTAGAAACAGTGCATCAGTGGGGGCGGCTGCAGTACCAGCGGGGGGACTTCGAGCAGGGGCTGGAGACCGTCGACTCGCTGCTGGCGGTGGCGCGGCCCGATGCCGAGGTGGGGAGCGACCTGCAGCTGCGGGCCCAGCTCGAGATGGCCTTCGGCAAGTTCGACGAGGCGGTGGAGACCAGCCGGCTGGCGCTGGAGCGCACCCGCAACTCGGTCGGCGAGCTGGACAAGACCCACATCGGCAGCCAGGCCATTCTGGGGCAGGCACTCCAGGCGTTGCGGCGCTACGACGAGGCCGAGGAGGAGCTGCGCCGGGCGCTGGAACTCCAGGGACAGCTCGTTCCGGGGGACAGCCCCGTGGCGGCTTCGATCCTGAGCCGGCTGGCGGCGCTGGATCGTCAGCAGGGGGATCTCGACGGCGCCGAGAAGGAGGCTCGTGAAGCGCTGGCCATGCGGGAGCGCCTCTTCGGCGAGGATCACCCGGTCATTGCGCTGGATCTCGGCAGCCTCGCCGACATCCTGATGCTCAAGGGGGACCTGGAGCAGGCCGCGGCGGCCTACGACAAGAGCCAGACCCTGCAGCGCCGGCTGTGGGGTGCCGATCATCCGCGCCTGGCCATGCTGCTGCACAACCAGGCGTTCATGTTCCATCGGCGGATGAAGCAGCCCGAGAAGGCGGAGCCGCTGGTGCGGGAGGCGATCTCGATCTGGGACCGGGCCTACGGAGAGAACAGCCGCATCCATCCGAACATGGGGTTCTTCCTGGTGGCGCTGGGGGAGGTGCTGACCGACTCCGGTCGGCCCCGGGAGGCGGAAAAGGTGCTACGGGAGGCGCTGGATCTGCGGGTCGCGATCGGGCAGGGGGCAAGCCGCAACGGCGCGACGACTCGAAGTGCGTTGGCCAATGCGCTGATGGGGCAGGGCAGGCTGCGCGAGGCGGAGGCGCTGTTGCTCGACGCCCACCCCGTGCTGGAGGCCGCCATCGGCAACAAACACCGGATCACCCGGCGAGCGCTGGGGCGGCTGACCGAGCTGTACACCCGGCTCGACCGGCCGGACCGGGTTGCGCACTACCAGGGATTGCTGGAAGAGAGCTGACCCGGCCGCGTCCGCGTTCGCGGACTGCTCTTGAGTCTGCACCTGCAGACTGGCTTCGGGTGTATCGTTCCCCGAACATGCGGGAATTGGCCTCTACGAAAGCCTTTTTGAGTCTGCATGTGCAGACTCGCTAGACAGATCCGTTCTGAAAGTTGAGCCGATTCCCCGGCGAATGGCGCGTCATCCTGAGGAGCCGCCCCGAAGCAGGCGGCCGGGGAGGACCCGTGGAGCCATCGCAAGCCTTCGTCACCCGGGCCGATCTACCGATCACCGACCTGCTGGTCCGCTGGCGGGAAGGGGATGTCAACGCCCGGGACGAGCTGATCTCCCGGGTCTACCCGCTGCTGCGCCGCATCGCCGACAACCGGGTCTACAGCGGTGCCGGCCACGGCCGGGTCGAGACCACGGATGTGGTCCACGACGCCTACCTGCGCATGGAGCAGCAGCGCAATACCGGCTGGCAGAACCGCGCCCAGTTCCTGGCCACCGTCGCCCGGGTCACCCGCCGCACCATCATCGACCGGGTTCGCGCCGCCAACAGGCTCAAACGTGGTCGTCAGTTCGAGTGCACCGCCCCAACCGACATCGCCACCATGCGGGATTCGCCGGATATCGACTACCTGGCGTTGGACGAGGCGCTCCAGGCGCTACGAGCCATCGATGGTGAGGCGGAGGAGGTGGTGACCCTGCGGTTCTTCTCGGGGATGACCGTCCCCGAAGTGGCCGAGGCGCTGAACCTCAGCGTGGCCACGGTGAACCGCCGCTGGCGCTTCGCCCGGGCCTGGCTGAAGGCTCACCTGGAGGGGTAAGCCGGCAGCCTCCCTTCGGAGCGCGGGGAGATATCCGCGCCTGATCGTCAGGGCCAATTGGACCCGAGCAAACTGAGTTAGGCTCAGGAAAGTGCATCGCGTCTTTCCGGAGCAACATGTTGAGTATCTCTACCCCGCGAGTTCTGCTTCGTCTTGCCGTCACACTCTGGGTAGTGATGTGCCCGGGGTTTGCTTTCGCCAACCAACTGACGACGCAAGGCAGCTTGCGTTTCGAGATTCCACCTGGCTTTGTCCCGGGAACGAAGATTGGCTACTACCTACAGCCCGCCCTCGGGATAGAGCTTCGTGTACAGCTTTGGGGCTGCCAGACGAACGAATCGCAACGCGAGTTCCTCATGAGCGATCAGTTCCCGTTCAAGGTGCCCGAAGGGGTCGAACGCACCTACTTGAAAAAGGAGGAGCGAGACTTGTCTGGGGAGCCGTTCTGGGTGATCGGGGTGACTGAGACATCGGAGTGGTTTCATCTGGAGCAACTGAGCGGGTATCGGCTGCTCTGTGGACAAGCTGCCGAGGTCGAAGCTTGGACCGCAGGCTCTCGCGACAAGCTCGAAGAGATCGTCGTGGGTGTAGCCTCATCGCTTCAGTTTGTGGGTGACTGCTTCGAGTATGAGACGAAAGAAGGGTTCCTTTCCGCGGTCCATGAGGCGAAGCAGAGCGGACGATACTTTCCGCGCGGCCTTATTTTGCCTGACGGGCGAGGGGGGGAGTTCTACTCATGGATTCTGAACGCGCTGGAAGAGCCTCCGATCTTTGCAGAAGGATGGGATGAGGTGTATCGGATCTCCTCGGCCTGGGCCCATGACCAATGGACGTTGCTCTACGGCCTCCGTGGAGGGGAGGCGGTCATTCGCTTCAAGCACAATCGAGAATTCCCCGGACCCCCAAGCCGCATCGAGGATCGCACGCTTCCGAGAACGGTAGATCAGTTTCGCGGAGACGTGGACCGGCTCCTAGAGGAGTTGTCCTTCTGGAGCCGGCCCTATCCCGTCCAGGTCGGCCTTCCTATCACTACAAAATTCGATCGCAGCTATTGGGCGATGGAGGGGGCGCGTGGCGATGGCTATCAGTTGCTCACCGATGTGAACGCCGGGCAAGGAGGTGTCGCAGCGGCCGTTCACTGGGTAGAGTCCTTGGTCGGGCACGAGATCGAGATGATCGCACCCTAGGCCGGTCTGGCCTCGCGTAGAACTCTCCGAAGCCTACGCCCGCGCCGTCCGCGGCCGGCTCGGCCGGGGCATCGCCAGCAACACCGCCCCACCGATGATCACCCCGCTGGCCACAAGCATCGTGGTGTTGATCACCTCACCCGCCCACAAACCACCCAGCGCCAGGCCGACCACCGGGTTGACGTAGCCGTAGGTCGCCAGCTTGCCCGCCGAGACGTTGCGCGAGAGGAAGCTGTAGGCCGAATAGGTCAGCACCGAGCCGATCACAATCAGGTAGAACAGCGCCCACAGCGATTCCGGCGAGATCTCGGCGGAGGCCAGCGCGCCCCACTCCCCACGCAGGCCGGCAATGCCGCTCAGGATCACGCCGCCGGTGAGCATGAACATCCCGGCACCCAGCGGGGCCGAATCGGGCGTCGCCGCCTTGCGGGCGTAGATCGAGCCGCTGGCCCAGGCGAAGGTCGCCAGGATGACCAGTCCGGCGCCGGCCAGGTCGATGTTGTGAGCTCCCGCTGCGGCGAACGGGTTCGTCAGCAAGATGATGCCCAGGCTGCCGAGAATGATCCCGACCCAGGAGATCGGACGCAGCCGCTCCCCGAGCCAGCCGGCGGCGAGCAGCACGATCCAGACCGGCTCCGTCGCGACCAGCAGGGCCACGATGGTGGGGGAGACATACTGCTGGGCGATGAACAGCAGTCCGTTGCCGGCACCGGGCAGCAGCGCGCCGAGAATCCAGGCGGTACGCCACTGGGCTGCGGTGGGACGCTCGCGCACGGTCGCACGGCTCAGGCCGTAAAGCAGTCCGCCGGCAAACAGGAAGCGCAGCGCCGCGGCGGCCAGCGGCGGCACGGTGTCGATCACCATGCTGACGGCAAAGTGGGTCGAACCCCACACGATGTAGACCACGGCAAACGCGAGCAGAATCTGAAGCTTCTTCATGGTGTTGAGATCCCGAGGGTCTTCGGCTCGCGAGCCGAAAACCCGAGGCCCTGAGCGAGCAAAGCGAGCCGAAGGGCCACCACCGCCCCCGAGCCGCCTCCCGCTCCGTCCCAACCCCAAACTACCCACCGCGACAGGCTAGCTCCACCCCAA
>CAZBZH010000306.1:0-5750 GCA_964496265.1 uncultured Acidobacteriota bacterium
CAGATATCCGCCAGGTCCCAGTCGTCGGGGGTCCCCACCAGCAGCTCGGCACGGCCGAGATCGCGCCACTGCGAGGCGTTCAGCTCGGCCAGATCCACCAGCGGCACCGCGTGGGGGAAGGTGTACGCCACCACGGGAGCCTCGGCGCCGAGGGTCTCGTAGAGCCGCGCTACCGAACGCTCGTAGTGCTCGAGGGACGGATCGAGGATCTCCTCGATGTACTCCTCGGCCTTGAGCGATTTGCCGCCGCGCTGGTTGAGTTCGGCGATCTCGGGAACCTCCCGCCGGTAGAAGTGCCGGCGGAAGACCGCCTCCTGATTGCGCCGAAAGCCGTAGAACTGACGGATCACCTGACTGTGGCTGAACAGGTCGTAGAGCTTCTCGGCCAGGGCGCCGTCGGCCCCGGCCACCGCCGCGGTGGTCTGCCCCGCTTCCCGTGCCCGGTACTCCTGCAGCATCGCCGCCGGGTCGACCACCTGGGCCGAACCGTTGTCCAGCACGATCAGGTCCGGATCGAAGCGCCGCAGCTGCTCCTCGAAGTAGGGCACGTACTGCAACTCGAAGCTGCCTGGAACGGCCGCGTTGATCACCCGGACGTTCAGCTCCGGATGGGCCTTCTGCAGCCGTTCGGTAATCAGCTTGGCGCCGATGGAATAGCCGTCGATGGTCTCGTCCTGCTCACCCAGGGTGATGCAGGTCCCCATCAACAGCACCCGCAACTCGTTGGACGCTTCCCTGGCCACCGGCAGCGAGGGGCCGCGGAAGCCGTGTTCGTTGGTGCGGAAGGGGCGGTGCCACAGGGTACCGTCGTAGTGTTTCTTCAGGGTGAAGTAGCCGTCGTGCTGCTCGAGGGGATACTCGGAAAACAGGGTGTGCGCGTCGATGCCGCCCAGCGACGGCACCGCGGCGCTCAGGCGCAGCCCCACCTCGGCCACCGCGAAGATCGAGAGCAGCAGCGCGGCGATCCACAGGGCTCGCCGTGGGTTGGATTCAGACGTTTTCGAGGAGAACATCCGAGGGACTCCAGTACGCTGCACCGCGAGGGGCTCCGGCGCCGCAACCCGCGTAGGATCAAGGGCATCCGGCCGACGGCCCAACCCCGGCTATGCTACAATTCGCCGTTCTTACTGTCGAGCCGGGCCACTTGGGACTCGGTCATTCCGGGGTCCGCCCCACACCCCTGGAACGCCACGGCCGGCATCCCGGCTAGCGCTCCGGAAGGTTCGGCCAGAATCACCACGCCGCCATGTTCGATTTCGTCCGAACGCTAGATTTCCTGGCCCCATCCTTCTGGCTGTTCGTCGCCGCGGCCCTGGCCCTCAGCTGGGCGGCTCCGCGCAGCCTGCGCCGTCAGGTCGTGCTGGCGGCCAGCCTGGTCTTCCTGGTCAACCTGCTTCCGCTTCCCTCGCTGCTGCTCTACGCCCTGCTGCTGCTGGCGACCTTCGGGGCCGGCCGCGTCGTGGCCGCCCGCGGGAGCGGCTCCACCCCGGCGTTCTACCTGTCCATCGCGCTCCTGATCGGCCTGTTCTTCGTCATTCGCCATCCCCAGGCCCGGGAGTTCCTCGGCGCCCGGCTGCTCGGCACCGGCGCCTTCGACCGGGACGTGGCGCTGCTGGTCGGCTACTCGTACTTCATGTTCCGGGCGATCAACTTCCTGATCACCGTTCGTGTCGGCACCCTGCGTCAGTTCGGCTTCCTCGACTACGCCAACTTCATGCTCTTCTTCGCGGCGTTTACCGCCGGGCCGATCGCCCGCTTCGTCGATGAGGCGGACGCTCCGTTCGCCGAGCGCAGCGATCTCGACCGCAGCGTCGCCGGCGTGCACCGCATCCTCAACGGGCTGATCAAGAAGTACGTCTTCGTCGACATCGTCGCCCAGTTCAGCCTCGCCGCCTTCGACTCTCCGGCCAACATCGCCTCGGTGGGCATCGGCTGGCTCGCCACCTGGACCTACCTGCTCTACGTCTACCTCGACCTGAGCGCCTATTCGGACATCGCCATCGGGATCGGGCTGCTGTTCGGCTTCCGCCTGCCGGAGAACTTCAACTTCCCGCTGCTCCGCTCGAACCTGGTGCGCTTCTGGGAGAACTGGCACATGTCGTTGACCTCCTGGATCCGCGACCACGTGTTCACCCCGATCAGCTGGCGGTTCCTGCAGGCCGGAGGCAGCCGCGGGGACGGCGTCTTCTGGGGCGTTCCCCATATCGCGACGATGGTGATCTTCGGCATCTGGCACGCCCCCACCTCGGCGTTCGTCGTGTTCGGGCTGATCCATGGAGTGGCCCTGGCGTCTTGCCAGAAGGTGATCGCCTGGCGCCGCCGGGCCCTGGGCGACGGAGCCAACCGCTTCCTCGACGAGAACCCGCTGGCCCGGGCCCTCGGGGTCGCGGCGGTCCAGCTGTTCGTCGCCGTAACCCTCATCTTGATCCGCTATGACCTGACTGATAGCGTTGACCTGATGCGTTTTCTGTTCACCGGAGCACGGCCTTGAACACCCTGCGCATCGACGTCTCCATCCCGGATTTCCTCCATCGGGACGTCGAGCAGGGGGTCTACTACTGCGCCGACAGCATCCTCGCCGCCCGGGTCGACCGGGAGGACGGCCGCGGCATCGAACTCGACCTGGAAGACGGGGCGGACCATCAGGCGGTCGAGGCGGCGGTGCGCCGCTGGATCGAGCAGACGGTGGCCAACTCGCTGGCCTTCGACAACGAGGCCGTCCGCAGCTGGGGAGGCCCCGCCTCCTTCCGCGCCGCCGCCGAAGAGGTCGCCGCCCACCCCGAGGTGCGGCTGATGGGCGAAGGCATCGCCGCCTTCGGCCCGGGCCTGACCCGGGTCTTCCGCGCCCTGGTCGGTATCTGCGACCGCATCGCCGCCGACGCCGGTGCGGACCCCCTGACCCTGCCCTCGGTCGCCACCCGGGAACATCTGCAGCGCTGCGATTTCCTGCGCCAGTTCCCCCAGGCGATCTCGTTCGTGACCCACTTCCGCGAAGACTTCGCGGTCATCGACGCCTACAGCAAGCAGTGCGCCTCGGCCGAGCACGATCACGACTGCCAGCCTCTCTCCGGGGACCTTCAACCCTTTGCCCGGCTGCTGCGTCCGGCGGTCTGCTACCACGTCTACCCCTACTTCGAGGGGAAGCAGCTCTCCCGCGACCCCGAGCTGGTGTGCGCCCTCGGCGACTGTTTCCGCTACGAGTCGCGCAACACCACCGGCCTCGAGCGCCTGTTCAACTTCCGCCTGTACGAGATCGTCGCTCTCGGCTCCGAAGGGCCGATCCGCAGCTGGCGCGACGCCATGGTGGAACGGGCCATCGAGCTGTTCGAGGCGCTGGAACTTCCCGGCGCGATCCGCGCATCGAACGATCCCTTCTTCGCCGGCAGCTCGGTGCTGAAGTCGACGTTCCAACGGGCCCACGATCTGAAGCTGGAGCTCCAGGTCCCCTTCCCCAACCGCGAGGGGCACCTCGGAGTCGCCTCGTTCAACATGCATCGGGATTTCTTCGGCGCCCGCTACGAGATCCGTGATGTCGCCGGCGAGACCGCGGGCACCGGGTGCACCGGCTACGGCATCGACCGCATGCTCGCCTGCCTGCTGGCCCATCACGGCCTCGACCTCGACCGTTGGCCCGACCGTTGCCGCGAAACCCTGGGGCTAGGCGCATGATCGACTTCCGCATCCTCTACGACCATCCGATCTCGAAGCCCTGCTCCCTGTGGGAGAAGTGCGACAGCCACTGCTGCACCATCGGCCGCCTGCTGCAGCCTCACGATCCGGATACCCACCTGGTGGCGCTGCCGATCCCCGAGGTCGAGTTCGACTACCTGCGCAGCCTCGGGGCCCCCGGCGATCAATGGCCGGAGACACCGCGCAAGATGGAGGTCGCCCTCGAGGGCTACACCCTGCGCTTCTACATGCAGCCCTGCCTCCTGGGCGGCGCGTGCAACAGCGACTGGCGTCCGTCGATCTGCCGGATCTACCCCTACTTCCCGCTGCTCGACGACGACTTCAAGATCAGCGCCCTGATGAAGGCCACCGCCCTGGATCTGGTCTGGGATTCCCACGACGGCGAGGACCCCTGTCTGATGCGGGCCCCCGAGGAGAGCAAACGCCACGTCGAGCTGATGGTCGATCTGATCGACAAGCTCAAGCAGGACCGGGCCAACCACGAGTTGTTGCTGTGGCTCAACCTGGCCTTCCGCTACGTCGAGGCGTTCAAGGCCTTCTACGAGGACAGTCTCCCCAGGGACCGCGAACTCTCCCTCGACGAACTCGTCGAGAATCTCTACTACTGCAACAAGACACAGCTTTTCCTGGCCGACCCGGAAGTCCAGGCGAAGATGAACGGCGAGGTCGAACGCTATCGCCGCTGGGGGGCCTGATGGACCAACACGAGCTACACCAACGGGTACTCGCCATCCTGCGGGATGTCCTGGGCGTCCCGGACCTGGAGGTCGAGGACTCCCACAGCGCCCGGGAGATCCCGAACTACGATTCGCTGGCCCACATCCAGATCCTGGTGCAGTGCCAGCAGGCCTTCGGCGTCAAGCTGACCGCCATGGAGGCGGGCCAGATCGCGAACTTCGGCGAACTGAAAAGCACCATCGCCCGCAAGTTGGAGTCTTCCTGATGAGCCGTGCCGCGAACCCCGCTCTCGT
Organism: uncultured Acidobacteriota bacterium; assembly: GCA_964496265.1. Classification (GTDB taxonomy): domain Bacteria; phylum Acidobacteriota; class Polarisedimenticolia; order Polarisedimenticolales; family Polarisedimenticolaceae; genus Mor1. Next base: position 4,662 of record CAZBZH010000306.1, read on the forward strand.
CTCCCTGCTGTTGACCGTCGCCGCCCTGACCTTCCTCGGCGGCTGTGGCGGCGGCGAAGCCGATGCCCCGCCGGCCGCACCCGCCGAGCAGGAGGGCGCGCTCTCCCTGGAAGAGGCCCAGGCCAAACTGTCGAACACCGGATACGAAGGCAGTTGGGCATTGATCACCAACAGTCAGATCTCGGTGATCGACATTCGCCGCTCCGAGGCGGAGGGGGGCTACGATTTCCGCTGGACCCTCAAGACCCCCGATCGCAAACGGCGGGTGACCGGTGACTGGGAAGGGCACAGCGAGGAGTTCATCGGCGAGGAGAAGGCCGCGGACTATCGCTTCAACAGCTGGATGGATGAGGAGAGCAACCGGTTGATGGTCTCCTGCGAGGCCAAGTCGATCGAGTCGGGGAACACCCTCAGCTACCGGGACTTCCTCGTCGTCGAGGCCGACGGTCTGGCGCTGACCTCGTTCACCATCGCCCGAGACGGCAAGGAACTCGCCGCCGGCGACCGCCCGCCGCCGCGACGCTACGTCAAGGTCGCCGATCCGGGGGCCGAGATTCTCGAACAGGATCTGAGCGCCGGCGACTAGCCGCGATCAAGGGCGGCTCCACGCTCCACAGGAACCCGGAGCCCCGGGAAGAGCTCAGCGGCGGCTGGCCACCTGCAACGCCAGGTTGAAGCCCTGGACCACCCGGCCCGGATCGGCTGCCTCCAGGATCGCGCCTGAGACCGCGATGCCGTAGGCGCCGGCCCGCATGACCTGGGGAACCCGGGGAATCGTGATCCCGCCGATGGCGTAGAGCGGGATCGGCCCGAGCCGCGGCACGAGCGCCTCGATCAGGCCCACGCCGGCGGGCATCCGCCCCGGCTTGGACGCGGTGGCGAAGATCGTCCCGGCGATCACGTACGCCAACCCCTCGCCGGCCGCGACCCAGCCCTCTTCCCTGGAGTGCAGCGAGCGGCCGACCAGTTCGGTGTGGGCGGCATTGTCCCAGGGAGCTCCCCCGGGCAGGTGCAGACCGCTGCCGGTCTCGTGGGCCACCGCCGCGTTTCCGTTGACCAGGATGCGGGTCGACGAGGGCACCTCGGCCT
>CAZBZH010000307.1:0-5749 GCA_964496265.1 uncultured Acidobacteriota bacterium
CGGGCTGGGCCCGCTGGGCGCCGTCGGCGCTGCCGAAGTACACGGCCGCCGCGCCCGCAGAGACCGTGCCGTCGCTCAGATCGTAGCTGGGCGCGCCGGCGATGAAGTCGTCGATGCCGTCCTTGTTCAGATCGCCGGCGGCGGCGACCGAGGTGCCGGTCTCCGAGCCGGGCAGCAGGCCGGGGATCAGCTGGGCGGTCTCGTCGTCATTGAGCGGGACCTCGATGTCACAGAGGTCACCGATGCCGTCGCCGTCCTCGTCCCCCTGCAGCGGGTTGGCGGTGCGGGGGCAGTTGTCGGCGCAGTCGGGGAAGCCGTCGCCGTCGAAGTCGGCGTCGAGCTGGACGAAGCCGTCGCCGAAGGGAACGATGTTGACGCTGCCGGCAACGAACTGGTCACGCAGGTTCGTCGGCGTCAGGTCGTTACTGTCATCGAACACGTAGGTGTCGATGCAGGCGATGCTCAGGGTCGAGCCGCTAGCGAGCACCAGGCCCGCCGGGCCCTCGGGGTTGGTCGTGCCCGGGTCCAGGCCGAGCAGGTAGAGCGCCTCGAAGGACTCCCCGCCGAAAGGGTTCGGGTCGACGCTCCGGTTCTGGCTGTCCTGCAGGTCGACCAGCTGCACCGTGGTCGGGGTGCCCGCCGTACCGACGACCAGCTGTCCGATGCCGAAGTTCGCGGCGCCGGGGCGCACGGCGCCCTGGTCTTCTCCCGCGACCTCGAGCTGTTGCACGCCGCTGCCGTCCATGCGCACGATTGCCTGCTCGAGCTGGACGTCGCTCTCGACGTCGTGGGCGTGGCGCAGGTCCCGGCCGATCTGAAGGGTCGTCTCGGCCTCGGCGATGTTGAGCACGATATCCGGGCCCAGGTCGAGGGTTCCCGACAGATCGAAGTTCACGTCGGCGTTGTCCAGGTCGATGGCCGAGAGGCTGGTCGTGGCCGGTCCGTCGAGCACGTCGGAGGTGGTCAGCGATCCCCCCTGGCCCAGGGTGATGACCATCCGCGCCAGTGGAGCGATCCGGCCGAAGACCGCCTGCCCGCCGCCGGTGGCCACGATATCCATCCGGCCGTCGCCGGCGAACTCGACGAGGCTGTCCACCCGCAGGTTCGATCCGTCGCTGGATTCGAAGTAGACGAAGTCCTCGGCGCGGATCGGTAGGGTCAGTTTCGACAGGTTGCTCAGATCGATCGACGCTCCGTCCTGGGCGCGGATGCCGTGGAAACGAGCGCTGCCGTTGAGATCGTTGAAGCCGGCGTCGAGGGCCGCGATCGCGCGCATGTCCAGGGAACTGCCGGCGCCGGTGGCCAGGGCGACCTCGAAGTTGGCCGTGTCCAGGTCCCGGTTGTCCCAGACCGCGCCGCCGCTGCTGTTCATCGTGAGGCTACCGCCGGCCTCGACGGCGAACTGGGTGTCGCCGAGGGAGGCGACCGCGGGAAGGTCCAGGCTGCTTCCGGCGTGAACGTCGAAGAAGGTGCGGCCCTCGGTCGGGCTGATCGTGGCCAGGGCGCCGAGGGAGATGCTGCCTCCAGCCAGGTCGAACTGCACCAGGTCCTCGGTGCGCTGGGGAGGCGTGATCGATTCCAGCGACGAGAGATCGATCGAGCCGCCGGCGGAGGTCTCGAACAGCACCTGGTTGGCGCTACCGGTCAGGTCGGAGAACGAAGCGTCGAGGCTGATCACGTTGGATAGATCGACGCGGCCTCCGTTGTGGGCCCGGATCAGGTGATCGAAGTTCCCGCCGGCCGAGGGGGTAGGGTTGGTGGCGAGCTGGGTAAACGCGCGGGCGTCGATCAGGCTGCCCGCTCCGTCGGCGGAGAACAGCCAGAACTCCGAGCTGTAGCCCAGGCCGGCCGAGGAGTAGGTGGCGCTCGACCCGTTGGCCGTGATCTGCCCGTCGCCGTCGACGATGAACTGGGTGTCCTCGACGCTGCCGAGAGCCGGCAGGTCGAGGCTGCTGCCGGCGTGGACGTCGAAGACCAGCCGCCCGCCGGTTCCGGGAATATTGGCCAGAGACGAGAGATTTGCCGTCGCGCCGCCGCCGAGGTCCAGTTCGACGAAATCCTCGTCGCGGAAGGGCAGGGTCAGCCCGGTCAGGCCGCTCAGATTCAGCGCGGCGCCGTCGCCGACTCGCAGGGTGTGGCCCCGGGTCGCGCCGCTGCTGTCGTTGAAGCTCGCGTCGAGGCTGACGATCGCGGACAGGTCCACGGAGCTTCCCGCGCCGGTGGTGTTGACGATGTCGTAGCTGGTCAGGGTCAGCCCGTCGGTGGACCAGGTCGCGCCCGGGGTCGTATCGACCGCAATCGAGGCGCCTCCGTCGGCGGCGAACAGAGTGTCCCCCAGTTGCGCCGCCGCGGGCAGGGCCAGGCTGCTCCCTCCGTGGGCATCGAAGAAGGTGTAGCCGCCGGTCGAGTCGATGGTACTCAGGCTGCTCAGGGAGATGCTGCCCCCGTCGGCGTCGAACTGCACGAGGTCTTCGACCCGTAGCGGTGGGGTGATCGAGGTCAACCCGGAGAGATCAACGCTGCCGCCGGCGGAGGTCTCGACGCGCAGCTCCCGGGCAGCGCCGGACAGATCGTCGAACGCCGCGTTGAGCGTGGAGACGTTGGACAGGTCGATGCTGCCGCCGTTGTGGGCCCGGATCAGCTTGTTGAAATTTCCCCCGGTCGAGGGGGTCGCGTCGCTGTCGATGCGGTTGAACGCACGGCCGTCGATCAGGCTTCCGGCGCCGTCGGCGGAGAAGAGCCAGAAGGTGCCGCCGTAGTCCAGCCCCGCCGAGGAGTAGGTGGCGCTGGAACTGTTGGCGGTGATCCGGCCGCCGCCGTCGACGACAAACTGGGTATCTTCCAGGCTGGTGATCGACGGGAGGTCCAGGCTACTGCCCTGATGGACGTCGAGCACGAAGCGGCCGCCGGTTCCGGAGATCGTCTGGAGCGACGCCAGGTCGGCCGAGGCGCCGCCGGTCAGGTCGATCTCGAGCGCGTCCTCACGTCGCGCCGGCAGCGTTACGCCGGTCAGGTTGCGTAGGTCGAGCGCGGCGTTGTCGGCGAGGGTCATGGTGTGGATGCGGGTCGCGCCGCTGACATCGTCGAAGCTGCTGTCCAGGGTCGTCACCGCGGAGAGGTCGATGACCGTGCCGCTGCCGGCGGCGTTCACGATGTCGAAGCTGCCGAAGTTCAGACCGGTGGTGGTCCAGGTGGTTCCGGGGGTACCGTCGACCCGGATGCTGCCTGCGCTCTGCGCGGCGAACTGGGTGTTGCCCAGCAGGGTTGCCGCGGGAAGGTGCAGGTCACTCCCGTTGTAGACGTCGAGGAAGAATCGTCCGCCGCCCCCGCCGAAGGTCGACAGGCTGTTCAGCGAGATCGAACCTGCGTCGGCTTCCAGCTCCACGAAATCCTCGTTCCGCACCGGCGGCACCACGGTGGTCAACCCCGAGAGATCGACGGAGCCGCCTGCCGAGGTCTCGACGCGCACCAGATTGGCGGAGCCGGTCAGGTCGTTGAACGAGGCGTCGAGGGTCGTGACGTTGGACAGGTTGACGCTGGCGCCGTTGTGAGCGCGGATCAGGTGGTCGGCGCCGGACGCGCTCGCGGGGGTGTGGTTGGCGGCGATGCGGGTGAAGGCGCTGCCGTCAATCAGGCTCCCGGCTCCGTCGGCCGAGAACAACCAGAACGTCCCGTTGTAGTCCAGTCCCGCCGAGGAGTAGGTGGCGCTCGAACTGTTGGCGTTGATCTGGCCGCCGCCGTCGGCGATGAACTGGGTGTCCTCGGCGCTGGTGATCGCCGGAAGGTCCAGGCTGCTGCCGGCATGCACCTCGACGACGAATCGCCCTCCGGCACCGGGAATGTTGGCCAGGGAGGAAAGGTCCGCCGTGCCGCCGCCGCTCAGGTCGAGCTCGACGAAGTCTTCCCGGCGAGCGGGCAGAGTCAGGCTGCCGAGGTTGCTCAGGTTCAGCGCGGCCCCGTCGGCCACCAGCATGGTGTGCCGCCGGCTGCTGCCGCTGGAGTCGTCGAAGCCGGCGTCGAGGCTGGTGACGGCGGAGAGGTCGATCTCGGTGCCGGCGCCGGTTGCGTCAACGATGTTGAAGTTGGTGAAGGTCAGGCCCTGGGTGTTCCAGGCGGCGCCCGGGGTCGTGTCGACCCGGATCTCCCCGCCGGCCTCGGCGGCGAACTGGGCGTTGCCCAGGAGGGTCGCCGCCGGGAGGCTGATGCTGCTGCCGGCGTGGGCGTCGAGGAACAGCCGGCCGCCGGTGGCGGGCATCGAACTGAAGCTGTCGAGCAGGATCGAGCCGCCGCCGCTGACGTCGAACTCGACCAGGTCATCGGCGCGCACCGGTGGAGTGATCCCGGTCAGTCCGCTGAGATCGATCGTCGCGTTGTCCGACGCCAGGACGCCGTGGGTGCGTTGGGCCCCGCTGAGATCGTCGAAGCCGGCATCCCAACTCGTCACCGAGGAGAGAACCAGTGCCGTTCCGGTACCGTCGGCGCGGAGGACGGTGGACGCCCCGGCGATACCGCCGGTGTCGTAGGAACTCGCGCCCAGGGTCACGTCGGAGGCCGCCTCGAGGTCGACCCGCGCCTCATCTCCGGGGAACCCGGCGGCCGCCGCGACCAGTTGGCCGCCATCGCCGTCGATCAGTCCCTCGATGTCGGCGTTGCCGTTCACCGTCAGCAGGTTGCCGGCGGGGAGTTGCAGTGTGGATCCGGTGCCCAGGGCCAGGCTTTCGACCCGGCAGTCGTTGGCCGCCGCCTGATCGACGGCCACCGTGCCGGAGCCGTCGGGAATGATCACGTCGTAGTCATCGACGGCATTGCAGGGCACCAGGTCCGGCGACCAGTTGGCCGCGGTGCTCCACAGGTTGTCGCCCCCGCCGTCGTCCCAGGTCACGGTCACGGTCTGAGCGGCCGCCGAGCCCGCCCAGAACAGCAGGGCAAGCAACAACAGGCCTAGCCGGAGCGGCCGGCGGGTGCGTAGAGGGGCCATCCTCGTCCTTTCGGGGCAGGTCGGGGCGGGGCCTTCTGCGGCCCGGCCGATCCCTTCGTGTATACGGGCAGCGGAGTTAGCGGTCAACGGGCTCGACAGGTTGATTGCTGGCATCTGAGGTCCTCCCCGGGGGCCGAATTTCGCCCCGATCAACCAGCCATGCGCGAACCGGCCGTGGATCGCGCATTTTTTGTCGAGTCGCGGAAGAGCGGGGGCCCTTCGGGGCCCGGGAGTCCTTTTCGGCGATAATCGGAGGCCGTCATGAACGCCCACGATTCCGAACGTCTGGCCGAACTCCTCAGCGAGGCCTCGGCACGCCAGGGGAAGGACCGGGAGGCCTTCCTCGAGCAGGCCTGCGCCCAGCGGCCGGACCTGCTGGCCGAGGTGCGGTCCCTGCTCGAACCGGATACCGAGGGGTTCCTGGAGGAACCGGCGGTCTGGATCGAGCGGGAGCCCGAGGAACCGGCGCTTCCCGAATCGATCGGGCCCTACACGCCGAAGCGCCTGCTGGGTGAGGGGGGCATGGGGGCGGTGTTCCTGGCCGAGCAGCAGCGCCCGGTGCGCCGCCCGGTGGCGATCAAGGTGATCAAGCGGGGTATGGACACCGAACAGGTCATCGCGCGGTTCGACACCGAACGCCAGGCGCTGGCGCTGATGAACCACCCGAGCATCGCCCGGGTCTACGACGGCGGCCTCACCGAAGACGGCCGCCCCTACTTCGTGATGGAGTACGTGGACGGCCGGCCGCTGCCCCGCCATTGCGACGAGCGG
>CAZBZH010000308.1:0-5748 GCA_964496265.1 uncultured Acidobacteriota bacterium
GGCCGATCCTGGGCGCCGGCGCATGCTGTTGCGGCGGCTGACGGCGCGGCATCTGGCGGCGCGCTACCGCGGTTCGGTGCTCGGCTTCGCCTGGTCGCTGCTCAACCCGCTGTTGATGATGGGGGTCTACACCTTCGTCTTCGCCGTGGTGCTCGATGTCCGGCGGCCCGGCGTGCCCTATCCGGCATTCTTCCTGACCGGCCTCCTGGCCTGGAGCTTCGTGCGGGTCGGCGCGATGAACGCCGCGACCTCGGTGCTCGACGCGGCGCCCCTGATTCACAAGACCGCCTTTCCCCGCATCCTGCTGCCGCTGAGCGCGGTGCTGTCCAACGGCATCAACTATCTGGTGACCATCCCGCTGCTGCTGCTGTTCAACGCCGCCTTCGGCGTGTTGCCCGGTATCTCGATGCTCTGGTTCCTGCCGGCGCTGGCCGTGCTCGCCGCGGTCACCGCGGGAGTGGGGCTCGTCGCGGCCGCGGCCGGCACCCGCTACCGGGATGTGCTGCAGTTGATGGAGATCGGCATGACGGCGTGGATGTTCGCCTCGCCGATCCTCTATCCGCTGGCCCGGGCCGAGGAGGGCCTGGGGCACGCCGGCTTCCTGGCCTATCTGCTCAACCCACTAGCCGGCGCCATCGGGATGGTTCATGGCGCCTTTCTCGGCCAGCCTCCGCCGATGGTCGCCGTTGCAGTGTCCGCCGTTGTCGCCTCGGCGATTCTGGTCGGCGGGTGGATGATCTTTCGCCGCCGGGCCCCTCACTTTGCCGAGGACTGTTAGGAGCTTCTTGTGTGAGAGATCTCGGCTTGCTTAGAGTTGAAGGGGCTGCAAATCGCGGGGTGGGGTCTTGCGCAGATGCTTCTCCGACCGCTGGAAGTACTCTCTGACGCTCGTGTTCAGATACTCGGCCCACCCAGGGCGGTGCTCTCCTCGAAGCCACGCGTAGAGCGCAATCGCGAAGCCGAATTGCTCCTCGCTAAGGTAGCCCGAGCGGGACGATGACCAGCCATGCCAGTCTCCGTCCTGCCATTTGGTAAAACGAACTGCCGAATTGCCGGTAAAGATGCCCAGGCCATGAAATACGGTCAGAAGATCGGTGAGCGGCTCGTGGTCCTCGGTGTCTGGTGGGATTACCTTGTCGCCGAGCAGTCGGACGTGTCCCAGTTCATGGGCTGCCGTGGCGACGACCGCGAGAGGGTCTGCGAGTTGTGATTCCTCGAGTGCAATGATGGGGCTGCCGTTGTCGTCGAAGTAAAGGCCAGCGGCGCCTTCCTCGCTGAGGGTTCCGGCTTGCACGAACGGCTGGCTGCGGATAGCGGCGTCGGTGTTGGCGAATGTCTGTAGAGTGATTCGTTGAGGGTCAACGCGCATGAACTCACAGACCCGAGAAACTAGGTCTTCGATGTCGTCCCACTCTCCGTGATAGGCGTTCGGGAAGAACCTGGATGTGGGTTCGATGACGGGGCGGGGATACACGATCTCGCTTCCGAAGGTCTGAAGCATCCAGGCGAATTTTCGTTCGATCCATTCCCGTGATTCATCGTCGACCGGACAGGACGTATCAAAGAGCATGGCGCCACCCTAGTCGGAGGAGTGAGGGGCTCAACTGGCCCTAGGATAGCTCAGGTTAGGTTCGGTGGAAGGTCTTTCGAAGGCTGATCCGGGCCGAATGGCACGGCGAGCAGAACGCAGAACGGGGTGAAGATCTCGGCATCGCCGTAGGTGTACTCGAACATGCCGGCGACGTGAAAGCCGGCGACTGCGGCAAGGCTGCCCGCCAGGGCAACGGCGCTGACCGCGCCACGGCGCCACACGCCGATCGTGACGCGGAACCATGCGACCCAGATCCCGATCCATGCGACCAGGGCGGGAAGCCCCCGTTCGGCGGCGAGGTGCAGCGGGTTGTTGTGCAGATGAGGCGGGATGCCCTGGGCGAAGGTCGGGTCGGCGATCGCCTGTTCGGGCGGGTAGGCCTCCGGAACGCTTCCCGGTCCGCTGCCGAATAGCGGACGTTCGCCGATCATCTCCAATCCGGCGCGGCCCATGTCCAGCCGGTTGATCCAGGTCGGATCGTTCAGATCACCGAATGAGCGCACCCGGTCACGGACCGGCCCGGGAGCGAGGAGCGCCACGGCAAGCACGCCGGCGGGCAGGAGCCAGAGCCCCTTCGGCCGTGTCGCGCCCAGGGCAATCACCGCCCCGGCGATCACGCCGAGCCAGGCGCTGCGGGTCTGGGTGCACAGCAAGGCGGTGGCGACCGGGAGGAGCGCGGCGCTGCGCCAGCTCAGCGGGTGAGTCAGCGCCCGGGGCAGCGAGGCCAGCAGAGCCAACGCCATGACCCCGGCGAAGGTCATGTAGTGGGGCAGGGTGCCGTGGATGCGATAGCTCATGCCGTGTTCCAACAGCTGGCTCATTCCGACCAGTGCCGAAAGTGCGGCCCCCAGCAGCAGCGCGTCGGCGGGTTGGTGTTCGTGGCCGGTGAAGGCGTCGGCGGCGAACCAGATCAACAGGAAGGGACTGAACTCGGTCAGGGCGCGCAGTCCATGGAGCGGCGCCGGCGCGGCAAGGGCCGATGCGGTGGTCAGGGCGGCGAAGGCGAGCAGCGCAACGGCCATGTTCCGGCTCCCGCGCGTTGCCGGAAAGCCTCGTCGCCCGATCCAGAGGCAAAGGACCGCCAGCGGCAGCAGGAACTGCATCATGCTGATGGAAAAGGGGGCGCTGAACACCGTCGCCAGCAGCAACCCGCGCCCGGCGCGGAAGGGCCTTCCGTCGGCGCGGGTGTCAGGCAGGGGCATCGGTCGCGGAAGCCCTCCGCTCGAGCCGGGGCCGGCCTCCCCGCAGCGCCTCGCGGTAGACCTCGAGGGTTCGCTCGGTGCAGCGTTGCCAGCTGAAGTGACCCGCCCGTTTGCGGCCTCGCTCGCTCAGCTCATGTTGCAGAGCCCGGTCCCCGAGGACACGCAACAATACGTGGGCCAGCGGGTGCGGATCGCTGACCGGCACGCTGGCCGCCGCTCCGCCGCACAGTTCTTCCAGGGCGTCGCAATTCGAGGCGACCACCGGCGTGCCGCAGGCCATGGCCTCCAGCGCGGGAAAGCCGAACCCCTCGAGGCGCGAGGGCATCGCCAGCAAGGTTGCGCTGCGGTAGTGCTCCATCAGGGCTTTATCGGAGACCAGCCCCAATCCTTCGACGTTGGGCACGCCGCTCAGGGCCGCTTGGTCGGCATCGACGCCGATCAGGCGCAAGCGCACCTCGGGCCGCTCGGCCAGCACCCTGCGGAACGCGGCGAGCAGCATCGGCAGGTTCTTGTGAGGCTTCGAGGTGATCAGCGACAGGATGGTCGGCGGCTGATCGGCGGGTGGCTGCCAGCCGCCGCGGAACATCTCGTCGACTCCGTGGGGGACGACGCGGACCTTGCCCCGAACCGGCGGGACCAGCGCTTCGAGATCGCGCCGGGTGGCGTCGCTCGGTACCAGGACCCGCGCCGCGCGATAGAGGGCGCGTTCCAGTACCTGGCGGGCGAGCCAGACCCGCGGCCGGGCGCCGACGCCGGCGATGCGGAAGTGCACCAGGTCGTGGACGGTGATCACGCTGCGAGCCGGAAGCGCCCAGGGAGCGTTGTAGTGGGGCACGTGGACCAGGTCGTGGCGCCGGCGGTGCCGGGCCATCACCGTCGAGCCGGCCAGCTGTTCACGCACGCTGTAGATCGGTGCGGGGTAGCCGAAGCGCGGCGCGTCCTGTTCCCATTCCAGCGGATCGGGATCGGAGGTCAGGTAGCTGATCGAGACATCGTCCCGTTCGGCGAGGGCGCGGCACAGGCCGCGGATGTAGCGGCCGATGCCGCTGTGGTGGGCCATGCGGGCGTCGACCATCAAGCGCATCCGCGAGCTCTCCTTTCGGCGACGACGTGGCGGTAGATCTCGAGGGTTTCCCGGGCGGTGCGTTCCCAGCTGAGGTGGGTGACCCGCTCCCGGCCTTGCCCGACGAGGCGTTCGCGTACCCCCGGCTCGTCGAGCCGGGCGATGGCCCGGGCCAGCGCCTCGGCATCGGTCGGCTCGACGGTCAGGGCGGCGTCGCCGGCGACCTCGGCCATGGCGCCGCGGTCGCTACAGATCACCGGGGCCCCTGCCGCCATCGCCTCCACGATCGGCAGGCCGAACCCTTCGGCCAACGATGGAAAGACCAGCGCCCGGCAGCGCCGGTAGAGCTCGGCCAGGGTGTCGTCGAGCACATACCCGGCGAAGTGGACCGCGCCGTGAAGGCCCAGGGTGCCCATCTGCTTGCGCAGGGCTCGTTCCTCGGGGCCCCACAGGCCGGTCAGCACCAGTTGCGGGCGCCTCTCGGCGGGGATGCGGGCCATGGCGTCGAGCGCGACCCGGGCGTTCTTGCGTTGTTCGAGTCGGCCGACGAACAGCAGAAAATCCTCGGGGATGTCCAGCGGTACGTCGCGGCGTTTCTCCGAGGGAGTGAAGCAGGGATCCGGGGCTTCCGGGACGACGGTGATCTTGCCCTCGTCGATGCCGTACTGACCGTGGAGTTCGGCGGCGACATGCCGGGTGGGCACGATGACCCGGTCCGCCCCGCGGATCGCTCGCGGCAACAGCGTGGAGATCACGGTGCGGTGTTTGCGCGAGAACCACTGCGGATGAGTCACCGGGAGCAGATCGTGAACGGTGACCACCGAGGCGACCCCCCTGGGCGCGGGCATGCCGATGTGGTCGAGCCCGTGGACGACCTCTGCGCCGGCTCTTCGCGCCGCACTCCGCAGGGCCAGCAGGGAGCGCAACGTGCTGCTGCGGAAGGGCGCCCTGTGGTGTTCGACTCCTGTTCCGCGGGGCAGCACATCGGGGCAGGTCTGCGGGCCGGTCAACAGGACCAACCTGTCGTCGTCGCCCAGCATGCCGGCCAGGGCGCGGGTCAGGCCCAGGGCATAGCGGCCGACCCCGGTCGGGTGGCGGACCAGTAGCTTCGCGTCGAGGGCGATGCGCATGCCGTCGGCCGTCGCGTTCGGTGATGGCGCGCCGGCTTGCGGGTCGATGAGCGAGGTGGTCGGCACGGCGCCAGTATACGACGCCGGCCGGTTCACCCGGGCTCGGTCAGTCCATCGACCCCGGGTTGCCGCAGACGTCCAGCGCGCGCACCTGATAGAAGGTCAGATCGCTGCCGCCGATCCCCTCGCCGGGAACGACCGTGACCGAACGGGGGCCGGCGGTGACCGAGAGCGGCATGGCGTCGGAGAAGTCGGCGTTCTGTGCCGAGTACAGCTCGTAGCCCTGGATCAGATCGGTGTTGCCGGTGATGTCCTGGTTCACCGGGTTCCAGTCGAAGGTCAGGTCGATGCCGTCGCGGGAGAGCAGCAGTCCGGCGGCGTTGCCCGGAGGACAGTCGTCCTGGGGTTCGCTCGGATCGAGCAGGCGATCGATCAATACCGTGTTGTCGAAGTTGAGGCCGTCCCAGAAGTCGTCGGTCTGCCGCACCACCACCATCTTCTGCGAACGGATCACGTAGAGGTACTGGGTGCCCAGGCCGATGGCCATGGCGGTGTCGCAGGGCAGCGCCGTGCTGCCCGGAAGGGGCAACCACCAGGTGCGGCCGTAGTCATCCTTGACCGCCGAGCGATGGAACACCTCGTCGAGAAGCTCCTGGTCGACCACCTGTTCGCCGCTGGCGGGCCAGTAGCCGCCGTTGCGAATCAGCTCGCCGTACTTGATCCACTCGGGAGCGACCCACTGGGAGCCCCAGGCCAGCAGCG
>CAZBZH010000309.1:0-5746 GCA_964496265.1 uncultured Acidobacteriota bacterium
ATTGGTCCAGAGTCGGAGATATTCCGGCTTGGGCCGCGGAGGGATTTCGATGTCGTTTCTGCGCATGCTCGGGTTCGGATCCGATCGGGAAGAACAGCGAGCCCAGCACGAGACCGAGACCGTTCATCGGATCGCTCGTGAACTCGAGGAACTGGGTGAGGACCGGGCCCGCTTCCTGGCCGCCTTCGCCTACCTGCTCAGCCGCGTCGCCCGGGCGGACATGAAGATCGACGAGGCGGCGTCCCGGGAGATGGAGCGGATCGTCGTCGAGTCGGGCAAGCTGCTGAAACAGCAGGCGGCCCTGGTCGTCGAGATGGCCAAGCAGCAGAGTCTGCTGTTCGGCGGCACCGAGAACTTCCGGGTGGCCAAGGAGTTCGCCTCGCTGACCGACAAGTCCCAGAAGCTGGACCTGCTGCGCTGCCTGTTCCGAGTCTCCGCTGCCGAAGGGGGCATCTCGACCACCGAGAGCAACGTGGTGCGCCAGATCAGCGATGAGCTCGGTCTGGAGCACCGGGACTACATCGGCGTGCGCAGTGAGTTCCGCGACCGGCTCGCCGTTCTGCAGGATGACGACGAGCCGGCCGCCGGCTGATTCACACTACTCCAGCACCAACTCCGCCGGACCACCGGGGGTGGTGGTCACGGTTCCCTGCCAGCGCTGTCCTTCTCCCGCCTCCACGACAACCGTCCAGCTGCCCGCGGGCAATTCGCCGATCATCGCCTCGCCGCCGGTCACGTTCCAGCGGGAGCGGGGTTCGCCCAGCCAGCCCAGGGTGCGGAACCCGTTGCCCGAGGCGTCGGTCAAGGTGACCGTACCGAGCTGGCCGCCCTCGGCCAGCGCCGGCACCCGGACCCGCAGGCTGGTCGCCTGGGCCAGCTGGACCGGCACCGACGCGCCGGGCGCCGTGACCGACAGGTTCGTCGCCGCGGACCCGGCGGCCGAGGCCACCAGGCGCCAGTTCCCCGCCGGTACCGTCGACAGCCGCACCTTGCCCGCTTCTCCCGTGGGGTAGCGGCCGTGCATGATCGACTGTCCGGCGCCGTCGAGGATCGCGAGGCGCACTTCATCCGGAGTCTGCCCGCCGGGTAGACGGACCTCGAGGGTCAGCCCTTCGGTGGGATCCAGCGAGATGGTGATGTTCTCCACATCCCGCTCGCTCTGCACCGAGACCTCCCGGGTCGCCGTGGCGTAGCCCTTCTTCTGCACCCGCAGGGTCCAGGTGCCGTCGGTGACGTTGGCCACGGTGAAGTTGCCGTCGAGATCCGAGGTCGCGCCGTAGTCGGGGAACATCGAGACCACGTTGCTTGCGCTGGACTCCACGGTGACCGAGGCGCCCGAGAGGGGAGAGCGGTCGGCGCCGTCGAGGATCCGTCCCTGGATCACCGCGGTGGGGATCTCGATGTCCACCTCGCGGTCCCCCTGGACCTCCACCGCCTCGTTGTAGCTCAGGCCGGTTTGCCACTGGCGCAGGTTCAGCCGGTAGTTGCCCGGCTTGAGCCCCTCGACCACGTAGCGGCCGCTGTGATCGGTCTCGCTCCAACCCTGATGGTCCACGTCGGTGCCGGTCAGCCAGACCGTCGCCTCCTTGACCGGTTGCTCGGCCTGGGTCACCCGGCCCTCGAGGGTCACGCCCCCTTCGAACTGCAGGTCGAGGGTGGACTCCTGGACCCCTTGCTCGATGGTGACCTCACCCCGGGCGCTGCGGCCGCTGCGTGCGATCTGGGCTCGTACCTCCCAGGTTCCCGCGGCCAGATTCTCCAGCCGGTAGTTGCCCTGGTAGTCCACGGCGCCGCCGGCGAACCCGCCGCCGGAGCGGCTGACCGCCTCGATCTCCACGTCGCCCAGCTTCGACTCCTCGACCCCGAGAATCTTGCCGGTCAGGGTCGCGCCGCGATCCATCACGACCTCGAGGCCGGTGACCGGCCCGCCCGAGACCACGATGTCGTCGGTACCCCGGTAGGTCGCGTAACTCTCCGCCGAGGCGGAGAGACGGTAGGTACCGTCTTTCACGCCGCCGATGGTGAAGGTGCCGTCGCCGGCGGAGGTGGCGCTGAATCCGCCCCAGTAGCGTTCGGGGGCGGCGAGGCGCACCTGCGCTCCGGGGATCGGCTTGCCGTCGCTACCGACCAGCCGGCCCTGGACCTCCTGACCTCCCTCGAAGCTCAGGTCCAGTTCGTTGAGCCCCTCCTTGACCTCGGTGTCCTTCACGGTGCGGGCGTACTCCGGATGGTTGGCCTCGACCGAGACCGTTCCGGGAACCAGCCCCTCGAGCCGGTAGTAGCCGTCGCCATCCACCGGGGAACCGGGCATGCGGAAGTTTTTTAATGATACGGCGACCACCGAGACGTCGGCGCCGATGGCCGGTTGGCCGTCGGGGGTGGTGATCCGCCCTTCGAGGATCGCGCCGGGAATCAGCGGGATCTCGACATCCTCCAGGTCCTCGCCGCGGACCACCTCGATATCCTCGCGCTTCTGCTCCTGCCAGCCGGGAGCGACCGCGCTCAGCGAGATCTTGCCCGGTTCCACATCCTCGAACAGGAACTTGCCGTCGGAGTCGGTGTCCGCCTGGTTCTGGGTCATGAACATCATCACCCGGTCGCCCATCTGCATGCTGCGGCTCTGCTTCAGGGTGACCTTGGCGCCGGCGATCGGTTCCCCCTCATCGTCGATCACCCAGCCCGAGACGTCCGAGGCGGCGACCAACTCGACCTCCAGCGGTTCCTGCCGCGGGATGGCCAGGCCGCCGACCTTCTCGGTGAGGAAGCCGCGCCGGCTGACCGAGACGCCGACGGTGCTGTCCGGAGAGAGATCGTCGACGAGGAACCAGCCGTCGGCTCCCGTCTCGGCATCGGGCTTCTGCGACGCGGGGCCGGGGCCGCCCAGGCTGATCCCCGGGCTGCCGCCCCGCTGCACGTTGACCCGGGCCCCCTCGACCGGGTTGCCCTGATCGTCGAGGACCTGGCCCTGCAGCGTTTCTCCCGGCTCCAGCCGGATCTCGCCGGCGTCGGCGCCTTCGTCCCCTTCGGGGATCTCGATGCCGGGCAGCTTGCGCCGGGCAAAGCCCCGGCGTTTGATCTCGAGGTCGTAGGTGCCGGCGGAGAGCTCGGTCATGGCGAAGGTGCCGTCCTCGCCGCTGAACGCGGTCGCGCCGTCGCCGCCACCACCGCCGCCCATGATCATCACGTTGCCCATCGACTTGCGGGCCGGGCTGGCGCTGATCGAAGCGTCGGCGATCGGCGCACCGTCGGCGTCGACGACGGTACCGCGCAGGGACTTGCCGCGCTGCATCTCGATGCGCACGCCGGAGCGGGTCTCGTAAGGCGCGAGGCCGGCGACCTTGGACGAGGAGGGAGCGTAACCCTCGTACTTGCCGATCACGTCGTAGTTGTTCTCGGGATCCACCGGGCTGAGGCGGAACCGGCCGCGGGTATCGGTGATTGCCGTGACCGGCGGCGCGCCTCCGCCGAAGCGGACCTCCATCATGCCGCCGCCGCCGCGGATCTCCTTCATGCTGATCTCGGCGCCGCGCAGCGGTCCGCCGTCGTCGCCGAACACCGTGCCCTCGATCGCCGCGGCAGGGGAGAGCGGAATCGCCGGGCCTCGCCGGCCCTCGGCGACGCTGAACTCCCGTTGCCGTTCGGGAGGCAGGTAGCCGGTGGCTCCGGCGTTGAGGTAGATCGTGCGTTTGGTCGGTGCCGTCAGGGTGTAGGCCCCGCCCGGTCCGGTGCGCACCGCGAGCCAGGGCTCGCTCAGGCTCCAGACCAGGCCGCCCTCGATGCCGCGGCGGGACTCGGCGTCCATCAGCCGTCCTTCCAGGGCAATGCGTTCGGGAAGTTGCAGGATGCGCGGGGCCGGTTCCTCGCCGTCGTTCTCCACCGTCGCCTCGGGGGCGAGGCTGGTCTCGATGCGGCGCCCGTCGCCGGCGGCCACCCGCAGGGTGATCTCGCCGTCACCGGGGGGGACGGTCAGGCGTCCGCCGCCGCCGCTGACGCTCACCGGATGCCCTTCGCGGCCGAGCCGCGCGATGGCGCCGGAGACCTCCTCGCCATCGACACCGGTGACGATCAACTCCCGGGCGGGGGAGGCATCGAGTCGCACGGTGGTGGCGTTGCCGCGAAGGGGACGCTCGGCGAAGCGATGGCCCGGTGCCCAGGCCGCCAGGGTCGCGTTCTCCCCGTCGGCTCGAGGCAGCGTCGCCACCCCTTCTTCATCGGCGACCGCGACGCGCGCGGTTCCGCGCCAGACCAGCCGGTCGATCGATCGCCCGCCCCCGCGAGGGTTGACGATGCGGACCCGTGCTCCGGGAATCGCCTTGCCTTCAGGATCGACGACCCGGACCTTGGCGCCGGCATCGACCTGCAGCTCCGCGTCGGGAACGACCCGGGACTCGAGCAGCGGTTCGAGACTGAGTTCGCTCGGGACGTAGCCCGGTGCCTCGACGTGCAGGACCCACAGGCCGGCTTCGGGGCAGACGATACGGAAGGTGCCGTCGGCGGCGGAGCGGGCCTCGGCAGCCGTTTCCAGCGCCATGCCGAGCAGCTCCCGGGTCGCCCGGGCGACTCCGTCGGCCCGTTCTCTGAGGGAGATCGAGGCGTCTGCGATCGGCGCGCCCTCGGGGCCGGTCACCCGGCCGAGGACTTCGATCTCCGCGGCGGCGGCCGTCGAGAGGCAGCCCCAGAGCAGCAGCAGCGCCGCCGCCCAGCGCAGGTTCCCATGGCGCCCCACGCGGGCGGTTTGCATCGCGGATCTCATCCTTCCGTCCTCCTCCCCGGGCTCTTGATGAGCCCTCGGTCTGATCCCCGCCTCCCCGGCCGGGCCCCGCGCCACGCCGTTTTCGGCGAGCGAGGCCCTTTATTACCCCGCGAGGCCCGATTTTGACGTACAACGAACCGAGAAAAGGGGAATGCAGCGAAAAGGGGGGCAAACCGTGCCGCAGTCCTGGGGAATCTCCGCAGTCCGTCCGATTCCGGTCATCCGCGCCACGGCGTGCGGGGTCGCGCTTTGCCTCGTGCTCGGCGCCCTGGCCGCTCCGCTGTCGGCCGCGCCGACGCCCCACGCCGAGGGCCTGCGCGTCGAATCGAACGCTGACGGCGAGCGGCTGTGGCTGACCTATCGGGACGCCGCCGGCCGGTTGCACAACAGCCTGATTCGCGAGAGCCCCGGCGGGCTGCGTCCGGCGCATCATGGAAGCGACCCGACCCGCGCCGCTCACTTCGCGACCTGGAGCGAGGGCGGGAGACCTGGTACCGCTTCAGCCGTGACGGCGGGAACTCCTGGAGCACCGCGCGAACCCTCGAGCGTTCCCTGAGCCTGCGCTCCGGCCGGGTCAACCCCGGCGACCCGATGCCCCGGGTGGCCTCGGACCTCCGCCTCGCTCCCCAGGGGCGGGTCTACCTGGTGCAGTTCCGTACCGCGAGCCTGCCCGAATGGCGAGCGGCGCTACGACAGCTCGGCGGCGAGGTGCTGGCGTTCTTCCCCCATCACGCCCATCTCGTGCGTCTCGATCCGGGCATGCGCGGGGCGGTCGCCGGACTGGACTTCGTCGAACGGATCGAGCCGTACCATCCGGCCTATCGGCTGGAGCAAGCGCTCCGGCAGTGGCTCGACGCCGAGGGGCCGGAACAGCTCCGGGTGCGCGCTCAGGTATTCGAGTGGGGTCCGGTGGCTAAACGCCGGCTGATCGCCGCGGCGGAGGCTGCCGGTGCCCGCCTGGCCGAGTGGTGGCCCAGCGGACACATCGTCGAG
>CAZBZH010000310.1:0-277 GCA_964496265.1 uncultured Acidobacteriota bacterium
CGCGAGGGTCTCGGCGGCAGCGCGATCGGCGGTGAAGAGCTGAGAGCGACGGCGACCCGCCTGCCCCATCCGGCGACGCTCCCGGGGATCCAGGGCCAGCCGCACCATCGCGGCGGCGGTCGCCTCAGGGTCTTCCGCCGGCACCAGGATGCCGCTGTGACCGTCGGCCACCGCCTCGGGGGTGCCGTCCACGGCGGTGGCAATCACCGGCAGTTCGGCGGCCATGGCCCGCAGCACCGCCATCGGCAGTCCCTCGAAGCGGCTGGTCAGCACCATC
>CAZBZH010000310.1:287-2057 GCA_964496265.1 uncultured Acidobacteriota bacterium
TAGCCAGCACGGGGGATCACGACGAGCTCGCAAGTCGCGAGCAGGTCGGCCACATCGGTGCGCCAGCCCATCACCGCGAAACGTTGTTCGAGTCCCCCGGCCCGGGCGATGGCCAGGGTCTGCTGGCGTAGCGGACCGTCGCCGGCGATGCGGAACACCGCGCGATGGGCCTGCTTGCCGGCGATACAGGCCGCCCGGGCAAAGGTCAGCGGGTCCTTCTGCGGCTTGAGGTTCCCCAGCTGCAGGAACAGGCAATCCCGTCGTCCGATGCCCAGCCGCCGGCGGATCGCCTCGCGGTCCCGGCGGCGCAGGTTCTCCCGGCGGTCGATGGCGTTGACCACGACCCGCCGGTCCTCATCGCGGCCGATGCCCAGGCTCGCCCCCTGCTCACTGGTCGCGTGGCAACAGGAGAGCAGCACGAAGTCCCGCCGGGCGGCCAGCCGTTCGAGCCCCGCGTAGAGCCCATGGCGCAGCGGAGTCTGGGTGCGGTTGAACGACCAGCCGTGCACGTGGTGCACGACCCGTTCCGGCGCCCCCGAGGCAAACGCGGCCAGGCGGCCGACGAGCCCCGCCTTGGAGCAGTGGGTGTGCAACAGATCGAAGGACTCCCGGCGCAGCAGACCGGCCAGACGCACGGCGCAACGCAGGTCGTCCAGCGGACGGATCGCGTGGTGCCAGTCGTCCCAGGCGTGGAGGGTCAGCCCCGGCATGCGGCGCGCCTCGTCGATCAGCTCGCCGCCGGTGCCGGTCAGGAGGTGCACCTCGTCTCCGCGGCGAAGCAAGCGCTCGCACAGATCCAGGCAGATCTCCTGGGCTCCTCCCAGGTCGAGCCGCGTGATGAACTGAAGAACCTTCATGGCTCGTCGCTTCCGTGGGCTCAGACGCCCAACGCCCCCTGTCTTCCCTGGGCCGCGTTGCAACCGCTCAACCGCTCGGCCAGCTCCAGACCGTCGAGCAGCGCCCGCTCCATGTAGGAGTAAGTCCAGGCGCCGTAGCGGCCGATCAGATGAACGCCCCGGTCGGACAGGGCCGGCACCACCTCGTTCATCACCGCCTGGCGATCCCGGTCGAAGATCACGTAGCCCGGATCGATGCGGATGAAATCCTGCACCAGGATCCGGTCGTCGGGGCGCAGGATGCCCTGCCGGGTCAGATCGGCGATCGCCTCGCGGCTGACCGCCTCCTCGTCGATGACCTCACCCCGCCGCAGACCGAACTCGACGTAGAGCGAGGAGGTGCCCTCGGGCGCCACCCCCTCGGAGAAGTTCGTGGGGAAGCCCGCCCGGTAGTAGCGGGAGTCGTCGTCGGGGAAGTAGATCCAGTGGGCGTCCCCTCCGACTCCGGGCCGGTCGATCCCCAGGTTGAGGCAGCCGACCACCGACCAGTCCAGCCTGTCGGCCCGGGAGGAGAGTTCCGACGAGGGTCCCTCGAGCATGTTGAGGAAGCGCGGCAGCGGCGTGGTGACGACCAGCTCGTCGTAGGCGATCTGCTCGCCGTCGGCGAGGGTCACCACCTGACGGTCCATGTCAACCCGCCGGACCTCGGCGTTGAGCCGGATCCGGTCCCGCACCCGCTCGGCCAGGGCGTTGGGCAGCACCTCGATCCCGCCACGGGTCGGGTAGCGGAAAGTCGAGTTGTAGCCGAGGCCGCGGTTGACCACGCCGAGGGCGCCCTGCACGACCTGCTCGAGGTTCGGCTTGGGCACGGCCCAGGCAACCCAGTCGGCGGTCATCTCCGCCGGCGCCCGGCGGAACAGCTTCTCGTTATAGG
>CAZBZH010000310.1:2077-5741 GCA_964496265.1 uncultured Acidobacteriota bacterium
ACCGCCAGCGACCAGGTCTCGAAATCCACCTCCGGCGAGTCCGGCACGGGAACGTCCAGGCTGCGTATGAACCCCATCAGGCAGTCGGAAACCACCTCGGGAGGCAAGCCGTGGAGGTTGGCCTGGAACGGAAACGGCAGCCGCACATCGTGGGAGTGGATGTAGGCCTTGCGTTCGATGGTGGAGAACACCCCCGGCAACCACTCGTCGATCAGCGCCACGATCCGCGGATCGCGCAGATGCAGCAGGTGTCCGGTGTAGTCGAAGACGAACCCGTCGATGGTGCGGGAACCGCACAGGCCTCCGGCGACCGGACCCGCCTCGAGCACGGTGCACGGAGTGTTTCCCAGATGATAGGCGGTGGACATGCCGGCCAGGCCGCCCCCGATGATCACGACCATGAATCGTTCCTCACAAGGACATATCGATACGCTTGAGCAGCGCGCCACAGGCCACGGCGGAAACCGCCAGTCCGGCCAGCATCCACGCAGCCCAGATGATGTCGGGAAGCAGGCTCATGCCGATCGCCGCGATGCCGAGAAGCGCCGTGACCACGTAGGAGGTCACCACGGTTCCCCGGGTACTCAACCGCCACTTGCGCAGGCGCAGGGCGACGTGATCCGGACTGCCGAGCATCACCGGAAGTCCCCGTCGCCAGCGGATGTACATCACGAACAGCATGTCGAACAGCGGCACGCCGAGAATCAGCGCGGGACAGAGCGCGCCGAGATCGTTGTACCGGGTATAGGGATTGTCCATCGCCAGCGCGCCGAGCATCAGGCCGATGAACAGACTGCCGGTGTCCCCCATGTAGATGCGGGCCGGCTGAAAGTTGTAACGCAGGAATCCCAGGCAGCTGCCGGCCAGAGCCAGGGCGATGGTCGCGCTCGCTCCGTTGCCCGCCAGCTCCGCCACCACGAACAGCACCAGCGCCGCCACCGCGGCGGTGCCCGCCGAGAGGCCGTCCATGATGTCGATCAGGTTGAAGGCGTTGGTCACCCCGAGCAGCCACAGCACCGAGAGCCCCAGGGCCAGCCATTCCGGCAGGAAGATCAGCTTGATGTAGATGCCGGACTTGATCAGCACCAGCACCGCCACCGATTGACCGATCAGCTTGGTCCAGGGACCGAGCTGCCCCAGGTCGTCGAGCAGGCCGAGGATCACGACGATCGAGCCGGCCAGCAGCAACCCCAGCACCTCGCGACTGAAGTCGAAGGTCAGCGCCAGGGAAAGCAGGAACGCCAGGTAGATCGCCAGTCCCCCGAGGTAGGGAATCGGTTCCCGGTGGGTCTTGAGCTTGCCGTCGGGCTTGTCGGTGATCCCGAAGCGCAGCGCGGCCTCGCGCAGCCGTGGCGTCAGCCACAGCGCGAAGCCCAGAGCCAGCAGGAAGCTGAGTCCGTGGATCAACCATCGCCAGTTCTCATCGATCACCATCTCGTTACACGTTCCCTCAGGAAACGTGATGCCGCGATGCGCCGCCGTCCAGTTTTCGCAGCGCCAGGGTGTTGCCGAAAACGCCGCGCTCCCGCCACAAGCGCAGCAGAACCCCCGGCGAGCTGACGGCGATCAGCCCGAGCATCGCCAGATCCCGGGCCAGGATGAACGGAAGATTCCCCAGATAACCCGCAACAGAATCGTTGCGCAAGATGGTCAGGTAGCGGTTCTTGGCCACGTGGAAGCGCACCTCGGCGCTGCGCCCCAGGAGCGCCACCCGGCGCACCAGGTCGCCCCGTTCGGCGCTCCCACCCCGATGGTGGTAGGCCAGGGCTTCGTGCCGGTAGAGAGCCTTCCAGCCCCGCCTACGGGCTCGCCAGGCCAGGTCCAGGTCCTCGTAAAAGGCGAAGAAGCGGGCATCGAACACCCCGCCGCAGTCGGCGGAGACCTCGTCGAGCATGCGCCGACGGTAGAGCGCCGCGGCACCGCAGGCGCCGAACACCTCCTCGTCCCGGTCGTACTGGCCCCGGTCCGGCTTGCCGTAGCCCCGGTCTAGCGGCTTGCGCGAGCGCGCCAGCTGCTGCCCCGCCGAGTCCAGGGTCTCGCCGTCGAAACGCAGCAGCTTGCCGCAGGCGATCCCGGCCTCAGGATCCTCGAAGGCGGGCAGCAGGCCCTCGACGAAGTCCCGGTCCACCCGGGTATCCGGGTTGAGCAGCAGGACGAAGGGGGCCGAGGTCTCGGCGATGCCCCGGTTGTTGGCCTCGCAGAAACCCAGGTTGTCCTCCAGTTCGAGGACCCGCACGCCGGGACGCCCCGAGGCGATCGCCACCGAAGCGTCGCTCGAGGCGTTGTCGACGACCACGATCTCCTGCAGCGGACGGGCCAGGGCGCCCAGGCTGTCCAGGCAGTCGGCGAGAAAGCGCTCGGAGTTCCAGCTGACGATGACGACGGCGACCGGGGCCGGGCTCATGACCTTGCCGCGGAGCGGAGCGTCGCCGTGGAGCGGAGCACCCTCTCCATCTGCTGTACGTGGGTCTTCAGGGAGAACTGCTCCCGGGCCCGGATCATGGCCGCGGCGCCCATGCGCTTTCGCAGCTGCGGGTTGCCGGCGAGGGTCACCAGAGCCCGGGCCAAACCCTTGACGTCGCCGATCTCGACCAGCAGGCCGGTTTCTCCCTGGACCACCATCTCCGGCGTTCCGCCGGAGCGGAAGGCGGCCACCGGCTTGCCCGCGGCCATCGCCTCGAGCACCGTGCGCGGCAAGGGATCGTGGCTGGTGCTGGCCAGACAGACCACGTCGCAGGCGGCGGTCAACGCCGCGCCGGTAGGCTGCGGCGGCAACAGGTGGAAGCGCGCCGAACTGGGATGGGACTCGATGTCCTTGCGCACCCGCTCGATGAAATGGGACGGCCCCTTGCCCGCCATGATGAAACGGGCGTCGACGTCCTGCTCCAGCGCCATGCGGCCCGCCCGGACGAACTCCCGGGGGCCCTTGTGGGGCAGCAGCTGTCCCAGCAGCCCGACAATGCAGCCGGCGGGGGGCAAGCCCAGCGCCTTGCGCGAGGCCTCCACCGAGCGGGTCTCGCCGGTATCGACCCCGTTGTGCACCACCTGCACCCGGTCGCCCAGCCCTTCCTCGCGGACCCAGGAGGCGACCGCGTCGCTGACCGCGACGATGCGGGTGGCGTAGCGCTCCAGCTTGCGGGCCCACCAACGGCGCCGCGGCCCTGGAGGCAGGATCTCCCGCAGGTGCCAGACGACCGGCGCCCCCTGCTCGGCCGCCGCCTCGGCTCCCGCCAGGTGGGGCAGGCAATTCACGTGAACCACGTCGGGCCGGTACTCGGCGATGGCCGTCGCCAACCGTCTGCGCTCGGGGTCGGGCAGGCTGTAGCGCAACCGCCGGGCGGCGGTCGCCATCGCTCCCTGCCGCTCCGCCTGAACGGTCCAGTGGGTGCGCGTGCGTATCTCGGCGGTCTCGACGCCCCGTTGATAGAGCCATTCCTCGAGTCCCCAGGGTCCGGGGTGTACCACGCCGACCCGGTGACCGCGACGATGCAGGCCATCGGCGAGCAGGGCGAGACTGTGCTCGGCCCCGGTCGGACCCACGGGCGAAGCCAGATGCGACAGCATCACGATCGTCATCGGCTCGCTCATGTCCGGCGCTTCCCCCAAGGTTGGTACGGACTCGACTCTTCGGGCGTCCAGACGGCGCATTCTACCTTGTTGCGGC
>CAZBZH010000311.1:0-5700 GCA_964496265.1 uncultured Acidobacteriota bacterium
CGACGATCGGCGACGCGAGGATCGTGCGGTGCTGGTTGGCGTACTCCTCCCGCCACAGCAGCGTGCCGTCGGCCGCGTCCAGCCCGACGATCTCGCCGGCAGCGGGCACGATCAGCAGCGTGCGTCCCTCCCGCTCCATCAGCGCCGGCGAGGCATAGCTGCCGAAGAACTCCCGGTTGCTCCACAGCAGTTTGCCGTCGGCGGGATCGAAGGCCAGCACCCCGCCGGCGACGACGATCAGCTTGCCGTCGTGGACCAGCGGACTGGAGGCATGGCCGAAGTAGGGGATCGGTACGTTGAACGCCTTGCGCAGGTCGTGAGACCAACGAGGCGCGCCACTCTCCAGATCGATGCAACGGAGAATGCCGGTAAAGCCGAGCCCGCAAACCGCCCCGTCGTGGATCACCGGCGTGCTGGCCGGCCCGTCGCCGTAAGAGGTGTCGAGTTGCGGGCCCTTCGGCACCACCGCCTCGTAGCGATGCTCCCAGAGCAGCTTGCCGTTCCGGGCATCGAAGGCGACGAAGCGTTCCTGGTCGCCCTGGCGGTCCAGGGTGACCACCCGGTTCCCCTGAACCATCGTCCCCGAGTAGCCGGGTCCCAACTCCACCGACCACAACGTCGCCGGGAGTCCGCCGGTCCAGGGCAGCGGCTTCTCGCCGGCGGGCACGGTGAAATCCCGCTCCGCGCCGCCCCACTGGGTCCAGTCGGCCCAGCTCGGTCCGTTGGCTGCGGCTGCCAGCATCAGGGCAACGACCGTCGAACGCAGCATGTTGATTCCCATCGCATCTCCTCCAGAATTGCTTCGCGGCACACCTGGGCGAACGCATGGGGGGCGATAGAGGTGCTGGAACAGTGACAAGCGGGACCGTAGCCGGGATGAGCGGGACCGCCCGGGCTGGAATGGGTGCCAACTCGCGCGGTCCGCTCGATACCGAAGGCGTCAGAAGCTAGTCTTCGGCGCCAGGTCGTCGGCGTTGTTTCCCGGTTCGGCGCCGGCCGTTACGCCAGCCCCGTTGCAACCTGGCTCGGGGACACACGCCGAACCGCATCCCCAATGGTCACAGCACCAACAATAGATGTCGTGCAGGCAGCAAAGAGCGCTGCAGAACCAGCAGGGTCCGTCGTAGTTGCCGCAGCAGCAGATGTCTCCTCCACCCAGGAAGAAGCAGGGAAGCAGGGCGTCGGGCTCGGTGTCTGGGAGGGAGATGTCCTCGGCGCACGCAAACGGGTGGCCTTGTTCGATGTATCCGATCGCGGCGTTGCAAGCTTTGTCGTTGGGCCAGCCATCGCGATTCTCGATCAACCTCCAGGCGGTCGACATGATCGAGTAGTGATAGGAGAGCGAGTAGCGCAGCTGGACAGGCTCGACGCCATGGGTCTGCTCGTAGGTTGATCGGGCCATGAGGTCGTAGGCGTTGAGGAGGCGTCTCTTGTCCTCCGCGGTGGTCCAGCCCTGCGACGTGAGCACGGCGTGGGTCCGCCAGGCCGCCCGGTTGATTCGAGCTTCGAGGCGTTCCGCGAAAGCGAGCTCGGTGTGCTCGACCACCAGGGCGGTCAAGTTCGGGCCTTCGGCGACGGAGATGCTCGACTGCACTTCCCCATTTGCCAGAACCGCCGCAAGGTCGAGGGCTAGCTCCCCGCTGTGGAAGCGTGCATGGATCTCGCTGCTCGCGGCCGAAAGCGAGAACTCCGGCGTCGTTGACTCCAGCGGCGAGCTGGGATGCTCGATGTTCGTGATGAGCGTTAGGCAGCAGAGAAAGAACGTTGCGGCCATGGCGACCTCCTTGCCTCCCACTTCGGCAGGCGCGGTTGTTGCGCCGTGTGAGCGAGAGATGTTGACCGGAGGTTACGTGGCGTGTGTGATGTGATGGAGCTTCGAGAAAGCGTTCTTGCGGACGGCGACGGCGTTGTGATTTGGCAACGTTGCGGGTTTGCAACGTCGCGATGCGAAATGCTGTCGTTGCGTCGTTTTGCAGTGCCACCGAGGTCCTGTGGCGCTCCGGCTCTGAAGCCGAGCGCGCGCGTCGACCTAGCCGGCCGGCGGCGGCGGCTCCGCCTCGGTCGGGGGCTGGATGATGCTGCCCGTCGACTTGCAGCGGCGCAGATCCTCGTTGGACCAGAACTCGTCCATGATCCGCTTGAGGTCGACCTCGATGTTGTCGAGGCTGAACTCCGCCTCGTGGACCAACTCATGGGTGTCGTCGGAGTACCACTGAAGCTTGTCCTTGGCCCCTTCGGGACGCTTCTGCTCGACCACCAGGCCGATGGTGCCCGCAGGGCGGCGGGGGTTGTGGGGCACGTTGGCCGGCAGCAGGTAGATCTCACCCTCGCGGATGATCACATCCTCGGGCTTGCCGGTTTCGGGGTGGATGATCCCGACGGTGATGTCCCCCTGGATCTGGTAGAAGAACTCCTCGGTGCAGTTGACGTGGTAGTCCTTCCGGGCGTTGGGGCCGCCGACGATCATGATGATCGTGTCCCGCTCGTCCTTCCACACCATCTTGTTGCCCACCGGGGGCTTCAGCAGGTGGCGGTGTTCTTCGACCCACTTGAGCAGGTTGATCGGCTGGAATAGCGACATCGGGTCCTCCCTACGTGTCCGGCTCTCTATCATAGTATGCTTGCCGACTTGACCCGCCCCCGATCGCTGTTTTCGGTGCAATCCGCCGCATCCACTCACCGGGGGCCAGAGGAGGAGGCCCCCCGATGAAACGCCTGTTGCTGGCCCTGTGCCTGATCGCCCTGATCGGTGCGCCGGCGGTCGAAGCCAAGAAGAAGAAGGACAAGGCTGAAGAGCCGGAGACCAAGTTCAAGTCATCGACCTTCAGCGGCCTCTCGCTGCGGTCGATCGGCCCCGCCCTGACCTCGGGCCGCATCGGCGACATCGCGGTCAACCCCGAGGATCACAGCGAGTGGTTCGTGGCCGTGGCCTCGGGCGGCGTCTGGCGCACCCGCAACGCCGGCACGACCTTCACGCCGGTGTTCGATTCGCAAGGCTCCTACTCCATCGGCTGCGTGACCATCGATCCGAATAACCCGAACGTGATCTGGGTCGGGACCGGCGAGAACAATAGCCAGCGCAGCGTGGGCTATGGCGACGGCGTCTACAAGTCGGTGGACGGCGGCTCCAGCTGGACCCACATGGGGCTCAAGGACTCTCAGCACATCGGCAAGATCCTGGTCGACCCGCGGGACTCCAACGTGGTCTACGTGGCGGCCCAGGGGCCGCTGTGGAATGCCGGCGGCGACCGCGGCCTCTACAAGACGACCGATGGCGGCACCACCTGGGACAAGGTGCTGGAGATCAGCGAGAACACCGGCGTCACCGACATCGTCCTCGATTCCCGCAACCCCGACGTGATTCTCGCGGCGTCCTACCAGCGTCGCCGTCGGGTCTGGACCTTGATCAACGGCGGCCCCGAGGGCGGGCTGCATCGCTCGGCCGACGGCGGCGCGAGTTGGAACAAGGTCAAGGGCATGCCCGGCGTCGACATCGGCCGCATCGGGTTGACCCAATCGCCGGCCCAGCCGGACATCTACTACGCCATCGTCGAGGCGGAAGGGGACAAGGGGGGCTTCTTCCGCTCCACCGACGGCGGTGTCTCCTGGAAGAAGCGCAGCAGCTACATGAGCAGCAGCCCCCAGTACTACAACGAGATCGTGGCCGACCCCAAGGAGCCGGGCCGGGTCTACTCCCTCGACACTTGGATGCAGGTGACCGAGGACGGCGGCAAGACCTTCCGCCGGCTCGGCGGCAACTACCGGCACGTCGATGATCACGCGCTATGGATCGATCCCGGAGATACCCGCCACATGATCGTCGGCTGCGACGGCGGGATCTACGAGACCTGGGACCGGGGGGCGACCTGGCACTACAAGCCGAACCTGCCGGTGACCCAGTTCTACAAGATCGCCGTGGATAACGACGCCCCGTTCTACAACGTCTACGGCGGCACCCAGGACAACTTCACGCTGGGCGGACCCTCCCGCACCGCCAGCGCCAACGGTATTGCCAATAGCGACTGGTTCGTGACCGTCGGCGGCGACGGCTTCGAGGCGGCGGTGGACCCCGAGGATCCGGACATCGTCTACTCCCAGTGGCAGTACGGGAACCTGGTGCGCTACGACCGCAGCAGCGGGGAGCTGCTCGATATCAAACCCCAGCCCGCGCCGGGGGACGATCCGCTGCGCTGGAACTGGGATTCGGCGCTTCTGATCAGCCCGCACAAGGCGTCGCGGATCTACTTCGCGGCCCAGCGGGTGTTCCAGAGCGAGAACCGTGGGGAATCCTGGAAGCCGATCAGCGACGACCTGACCCGGGCGCTGGACCGCAACGCCCTCGAGGTGATGGGGCGGATCCAGAAGGTTGACGCGGTGTCGAAGAACCGCTCGACCTCACCCTACGGCAACATCGTGGCGCTCTCCGAGTCGCCGCTGGAAGAGGGCCTGCTCTACGCCGGCACCGATGACGGCCTGATCCAGGTACGTGAGGCCGGCGGCGGGTGGCGTAAGGTCGACGGCATCTCCGGGGTGCCGGAGCTGTCGTACGTGTCGGATGTCGAGGCGTCGGCCCATGACGTCGATACCGTCTACGCCGTGTTCCAGAACTTCAAGAGCGGCGACTTCAAGCCCTACCTGTATCGCAGCCGGGACCGGGGCAAGACCTGGGCCTCGATCAGCAGCAACCTGCCCGAGCGGGGTTCGGTCTACACCATCGTCGAGGACCATGAACGTCCCGACCTGCTGTTCGCCGGCACCGAGTTCGGGCTGTTCTTCAGCGTCGACCGGGGCAAGCGCTGGACCCAGCTCAAGGGCAGCTTCCCCACCGTGGCCGTGCGTGATCTGGTGATCCAGCGCCGGGAGAACGACCTGGTGGTCGGCACCTTCGGTCGCGGGATCTACATCCTCGACGACTACTCGCCGCTGCGGCAGGTGACCAGCGCCATGCTCGACGAGGAAGCGACCCTGTTCGAGCCCCGCCGGGCCTGGATGTACGTCCCGTCGGTGCCGTTGGGCATCGGAGGAAAGTCGTTCCAGGGGGATTCCCACTTCACCGTCGACAACCCCTTCGGCGCCACCTTCACCTACTACATGGCCGAGGCGCTGCAGAGCCGCGAGGACAAGCGCAAGAAGGCCGAGAAGAAGGCCGAGGAGGCGGGGGAGGTCTACAGCTACCCCAGCTGGGATGAGCTGCGGGCCGAGGACCGGGAGCAGGATCCGGTGGTCTACCTCACCGTGCGGGACGAGGACGGCAACGTCATCCGACGGATCAAGGGCAAGACCGGCGCCGGCTTCCAGCGGGTGACCTGGGATCTGCGCTGGCCCGCCTCGGAGCCGGTGGATCTGTCGGGACCGGGGCTGTTCAACCCCTTCGCCGGGTCCGCCATGGGGCCGCTGGCGGTGCCGGGAGTCTACAGCGTGTCGTTGTCCAAACGGGTCGACGGCGTGACCACCGAACTGGGTGAGCCTCAGACCTTCCGCACCGAGCCGCTGGGCACCGCCAAGCTCGCGGCCAGGGACCGAGATGCCTTGCTGGCGTTCCAGCGCAAGGTCGCCCGGCTCCAGCGTGCCGTGCTCGGCGCCAACCGGGTGCGCAGTCAGATGGGCAGCCGCATCCGCCACCTGAACCAGGCCGTGCTCGACACTCCCAAGGCGGACATGGCCATGCTCGACCGGCTGGCCGCTCTGCAGAAGGACCTG